>NZ_VOYW01000025.1:0-54006 GCF_013420085.1 Acinetobacter sp. YH12027 | reverse complement strand
TTCGCAAGAGATGCGATGGATGTCTGATTATTTGTAGTCATAAATTTAAGTCCCCACTTGTTTTTAAGTGGGGACTAAATTAAGGCTTATAGGATGAATTCATAAGGTGTGTTCAGCGGACGCTTACGATGATTAGCTCTGAATAAGTGTTAAGAAATGACTCAAATAAAAATGCCCCAGATTTGGGGCATTTTTATTTTAAGCAAATCGCTTTAAATCAATTAAAGTACTGCTTTTAAGCGACGAATTACTTCTTCACATTGGGCAATATCAGCAACCAGAGCTAAGCGGACATGGTTTTCACCCGGATTACCTTGTGCTGTATCACGTGATAAATAACGGCCTGGAAGCACTTTAACGTGTGCTTTTTCCATCAGCATTTTGGCAAAAGTTTCATCATTATCCACTTTTAACCAGTAGTAGAACCCTGCATCAGGTTTTTGTAATGGCAGTAAGTGACCCAATTCGCGTTGGAATAATTCGAATTTTGCACGGTACTGTACGCGGTTTTCTTCGACGTGTGCTTCGTCATCCCAAGCTGCAATTGAAGCCAACTGGTGTTGAACAGGCATCGCAGCGCCATGATAAGTACGGTATTGTAAATAAGGTTTTAAAAGCGCAGCATCACCTGCCACAAAGCCAGAGCGCATACCCGGTAGGTTAGAACGTTTAGACAGTGAGTGGAATACCACGCAGTTTTTATAGTCATCACGGCCCATTTCAGCACAGACTTCAAGCAGACCAATAGGTGCTTCATCAAACCAAAGCTCTGAGTAGCATTCATCCGACGCAATCACAAAATTATATTGGTCAGACAGAGCAATCAGTTTTTTAAACTGTTCTTTAGAAAGTACCGCACCTGTAGGATTACCCGGTGTGCAGACAAACAATAAAGCGGTTTTTTCCCAAACTTCAGCTGGCACAGCGTCAAAGTCGCCAAGGTAGTTATTTTCTTCTGTACAGTTGATGAAGTAAGGTTCTGCACCCGCAAGTAAAGTTGCACCTTCATAGATTTGGTAGAACGGATTTGGCATCACCACATAAGGGGCATCTTCACGTTTAACCAAAGCTTGTACAAACGAGAAGATCGCTTCACGCGTACCTGACACAGGTAGGACGTTGGTGTCTGCATTGATGCTATTGAGTTTAAAGCGACGAGTTAACCAATTTGCAATACTTGTGCGGAGCTCAGGTAAACCCTTGCTGTTTGGGTAAGTGGATAAGTGCTGAAAATTATCAATAATAGCCTGTTTCACAAACTCCGGTGCAGGATGCTTTGGTTCACCAATCGATAGGGGAATCAAAGGCAAATCTGCGGGTTTCACATCCTGAAATAGCTTATTTAGCTTTTCAAATGGATAAGGGTGCAATAATGACAAACTGGAGTTCATGGAATGGATACCGATCAATTTAAGTTAATGATGACTACAAACCTGATTCGAAGCTTCATCGAGTGCTGACTTTAATTGTGCAGCAAACGTTTCTGCTTCTGAATCGCTCATAGGTGAGCCATCTTTTTTAGTGACATAGAAAATATCTTCAGCACGTTCACCGAGCGTCGCAATTTTCGCAGAGTGAATATCTAGGCCTTGCATCATAAATAAACCACCGACTTTAGCAAGTAAGCCCGGATGGTCAAGTGTCGCAATTTCAACCATATTTTGTTGAAGCGCTTCATTAAAAGAAATACTCACGGTATTTTCAATATCAAAATGACGCAGTTGACGTGGAATGCGACGTTGCATCAGGCCTGGGTACTTGTCTGATTGGCTCAAGGCTTTTTTAAGCGCTTCAATAACGGTTTGCTCACGTTCAGGATCTGTTAATAAGGTGCCAAAACGGTCAAGTACAACATAAGTGTCCAAACTAAATGCAGTGGATGCAGTGATAATACGGGCATCTTGAACGTCTAGATTCATTCTGTCCATAATTGCCACTGTGGTTGCAAACAAGTTAGGCTGATCTTGGGTGTAAATAAAGATCTGTACCGCATCTTGTGCAAATTTGCGATGTGCTCGCATCAGTACCAATGGTTCTGCATTATTGCCATGCTTTAATATGGCGCGCGTATGCCATGCGATTTCATCGGCAGATTCTTTTAGGAAATATTCATCACCGAGTTCTTGCCAAACAGTTTCTACATCGTAGAGTGAAAAATCGTTGACTAATAGTTCACTGGCCGCAAATTTAGTGTCTTCGATCAGCATTGGATAATCTACAGGACGACCCAAACCAGAACGAATCACATCACGCGCTTGTGTATACAGTTGGCGCATGAGGGATGCACGCCATGTATTCCAAAGTGTCGGATTGGTTGCGTTGATATCAGCAACTGTCAAGGTATAGAGATAGTCGAGATGCTCCATATCGCCCATTTTCTCAGCAAATTCTTTCACCACATCTGGATCGGAAATGTCTTTTTTCTGAGAAGTGACAGACATCAATAGATGGTTTTGAATCAACCATGCGACAAGGTTGCATTCACGTTCAGTAAACCCATGGGTACGGCAGAATTTAATTGCATCTGCTGCACCAAGTTCACTGTGGTCACCGCCGCGACCCTTGGCGATATCATGGAAAATTGCCGCTAAATAAACAATGTCACGGCGCGCCAGTCGTTGGAATACGGAGCTAACGACAGGGAAGTCCTTAGCAAATTCAGGCTCTTTAAAACGGTTTAAATTACGTAGTAGTAATAGGGTATGGGCATCGACAGTGTAAATATGGAACAAGTCATATTGCATGAGTCCCATGATTTGCCCAAAGGCAGGAATATAGTTGCCGAGCACGCCATAACGTTTCATCGCCACCATGGTGTCGTATAAACGGTAGGGTGAGCGAATGATCGCCATAAATAAGGCTTGATGTGCAGGATTGTCACGGAAGTTCTGATCAATACGTTTTGCTGCAAGTGACAATAGACGTAAAGTTCGGGCACGAATCCCTTCAATTTCTGGACGATTCGCCAAGAGGTAGAAAATTTCTAAAATAGCACTTGGATTTTCAGAAAAAATTTTATGATGCTGCACCGCCAATTTGCCATCGACTAATTTGAAATTGGTATTGATCTCTTCAATTTTACGTTCATAGTCAGGCAAGCGCGGTGTGATGACCGATTCATTGAAATAAGCCAAGAGCATTTCATTTAACGTCGTCACTTGCTGAGCGCTACGGTAGTAACGTTTCATGAACTGTTCGATTGGATAATTCGGTGATTTGCCTTCTTCACGCTGATAGCCAAATTTAGCGGCAATGTCACGTTGATAATCAAACAGTAAGCGGTTTTCGTCGCGCTTGGTTAAGCGATGTAAATGATGGCGAATTTCCCAAAGAAAGCTTTCTGTTTCTTCAAGAACACCCAGTTCAAACTCTGAAATAAAACCTAAATGTACTAGGTCATAGATGCGATTGACACGGAAATGACGCTTAGCAATCCAACCGATTTGGTTGATATCACGGATACCACCGGGCGCATTTTTAATATCGGGTTCTAAGTTGCTTTCAGTATTGTTATGTTGAGCATAGCGTTTGGCTTGCTCTTGCATTTTTGCATCATAGAAGGTTTTATCCGTCCATGTCTGTGACACGATACGGCGTGGCCATTTGGCTAGGTGTTCATTGCCCACAATCAAACGTGCTTCGATCAGCGCTGTTGCCACGGTTAAATCATTGGTGGCTTGAGCAACACAATCATTAATGGTACGTACACTGATGCCCGGTTTGAAATTACCAACATCCCAAAGTGTGGAAATAAAGCTGGAGATGAGTTTTTCTTGTTCTGGGCTGATTTCATCTTCAGACAAAATCATGATATCGACGTCGGAGTAAGGCAGCATTTCACGGCGACCATAGCCGCCGACGGCAAACAAACCGAGATCGGTTTGGTCGAGTTCAGCATGTGTCCATAAGAACTTTAAAGCTTCATCGATTAGATTCGATCGAGCCAAAATCACATCACGAATCGACTGTCCATTTTCAAAGCATTCCTGTAGCTGATTTTCAACATCTGAGCGCCATTGGTTAATCGCCTGAATGTCGTGGTTACTTTTAATGTAATTCAGCAGAGGAAGCGTATTGATCATGAACAGTGGTCCGTTAAGGTGTTACAAACTTAGTTTTGTTGAACACTGACTTGTTGTGCAGCATGTTGAGCAAGTTCACGCGCGTGATCTGTGGTTTCAGCGCGTGCTGTTGCTACGCCCATACGGCGACGTTTAAAGCCTTCTGGTTTACCAAAGAGGCGTAAATCGGTGTCCGGATTAGCCAAAGCAAGATTTAAGCCAGTAAATGATAAATTGGTATCATCCACGCCTGCATAGATGACTGCGCTTGCAGCAGTACTGTGTCGAGCAGTATTCACAGGCAGACCAAGAATGGCACGTGCATGCAGTTCGAATTCGCTTTGGAATTGCGATGCAAGAGTGACAAGGCCTGTATCGTGTGGACGAGGTGATACCTCACTAAACCATACTTTATCGCCTTTGACAAACAGTTCCACCCCAAAAATGCCACATCCACCTAATGCAATGGTTACTTTATTGGCAATACGCTTGGCTTCCTCTAATGCAAGAGCAGTCATAAGTTGTGGCTGCCAACTTTCAACATAGTCACCAGAGTCTTGGCGGTGGCCAATTGGGTCGCAAAATGATGTTTCAATTTCACCTGTTTCTGCATTTTTAGCTCGAACAGTCAGCAGGGTGATTTCAAAGTCAAAGTCAATTTGTGATTCCACGATCACGGTGCCTTGATTTACACGTCCACCTGTTTGTGCATATTCCCAAGCAGCATCGACTTCATCAAAGCTTTTTACACGTGACTGTCCTTTACCCGAAGACGACATGACAGGTTTAACAAAGTTTGGATAGCCAATGTCATCGCATGCTGCACGGAACGCTTCAAGGGTATTGGCAAATCGGTAGGCTGAAGTCGGGAGTCCAAGCTCTTCGGCAGCTAGACGGCGAATCCCTTCACGATTCATCGTCAGGTTGACAGCTTTTGCAGAAGGAATGACAGTGGCAATCTTTTGTTCTTCAATCTCGACCAAAACTTGAGTCGCAATGGCTTCAATTTCAGGGACAATCAAATGAGGCTTAACTTGAGAAATTAAGGCTTTAAGTGCCTCGGGATCTGCCATATTTAAAGTATGAGAAAAATGTGCAACTTGCATGGCCGGAGCATGGTCATAACGATCGGCAGCATGAACTTCTACACCCAAACGTTGCAATGAAATCACAACTTCTTTACCGAGTTCACCAGAACCTAACAGTAAGATTTTATACGCTGAAGACTGAAGTGGAGTACCAATAGTGACGCTCATGTAATCATCCATGCTTGATTTTATGGGAATTTAAGCATAGCAGAACTTGTTCGAGAGATAAGCGAGTGTTCACATAAATAAATGATATTGTCCAACAATTTTTTTTATATCTTTATGGGTATGCGTTCGTGTAATTATTTACCTGTGAAAATCTTTAAAAAGTGGTATTTAGTTGTTTTTATTTAAATTCACTTTAAATATACCTGCATTTTTTACAGATGCAGGGAATGGCTCAATATCCAAATTTGCACATTGAAGCGCACAAAGCTGTATAGATGTTTGGCGGAAATTGGGCTAGTACAGCAATCCGAGCAGTGGTGCGACACATATGCATAAAATCAATATTAAGCCAATTAAAATGGCAGTGAAATAGAGTGCGTCTGCAACTACCGATAGAATGTGAAATGATGAATTGAGCCATGAACTGAGGCTAAAAATGCACAATAGAAAAATCAATAAAAAACCCGCCAGCTGCAGAAAATTGCTAAACAAGCGGGGTATCGATATGTGTGAAAACATCAGGCGGCGTGGATGTAAGTGCAGAATCTGCTGTGTGTAGTTATATAAGCCCACAATCGTCTTTTGCTGATTTTTCTCTATATAAATGGCGCGGATCTGATCAGCAGGTTGGCAATGTACAGCGTAGAAATTACCACTGAACAGCTGACTTTGAATAAAGCATTAAAAATTTACGCTTCGATGGGCTTTTGCAGTCCCCAACTCAATTCATATGGTTGTCTAGAATGAATATAAATTTTGTCTTGAATAGCATGGTACTTTGCCATCTATTGGTTTTATATAGATTTTTTTATGTTATACGCTGACTATCTCATAATTATTGCTAATTAAAAAGCACAGGCTAAAGAAGCGCGTGCTTGAGGTTTTTATTTGGATTGTCGCTGACTCTGCTTTAGAGATGAAAAGGTATATAGGTATAGACTAGGCCATAAGTCAGGGCCGCAGTGAGCGTAGCTGGTACAATTTTTTTAAACTTGAAATACAAGCCAGCAAGCACAGCAAAACCAACCAACATGGCAAAGCTTTTATTTGGGGTTTCAAGCAGAGGCGGTAAGGTTGCAACCACCAACATTGAACTAATTGCAGCGATACCAATCGAGCCCAAAGCGATTTTAAGCCATAAAGAACCACGCTGTTGTGAACCTTGCTGAAATTTCTGAATTACAAAAAATGGCCCAAACCGTGATGCAAAATTCGCAATCCCGACCAAAATCCCGACCAAGATAATTTCTAGATTCATGATGCTTCACCCATATGTTCAGGATCAGGTTTTTTTAAGACATAATGTTTGAATAAACCGGCAAAAATACCAGAAGAAATACCGATAAAAATCGCGGCAGACAAGTCGATAAAGTAGCAGGCAATTGCAGAAACAATAATTGTAACCGTGACCACAAATGTATGTTTTTTCTCAAATGCTGCGAGTAAAAAGCTTAAAAACAATGCAGGCAGCAGGAAGTCGAGTGCAGCTTGTAAAAATTGTGGAAGGTTGCTGACTTGATCGGCAAATAAACCGCCTAAAAATGAGCCTGTTGCCCAAGACAGCCAACTAAATAAGCTGAGTCCTAACATCCAAGATTCTGACCATTCTTGACGACGTTGCGACAGTTTGATCATGCCTGATGCGAAAACTTCGTCGGTTAAACCCCAAGCCCACACCGCAGTTTTCTTTAAGTTAAGTCGATCTTGAATCAGGTTTTGTAAAGCAGGACCGTAGAGCAAATGGCGTATATCGAGAGCAATCACAGTGAGTGCAGTCATCCAAATAGATGTTCCACTTCCAAGTAAAGCAACGACGAGAAACTGACTGGCACCTGCATACATGGAGCATGATAAAAATAAGGCTTCCCACGCAGTGAAACCAAATTGAGTCGCAGAAACCCCAAATGCAAAAGAAACAGGAAGATAGGTAAAGATAATGGCTTGACTATCTTTAGCACCTTGCCAAAAACCCGCAGGCTGAACTGTAGGAAGTTTGTGCTCAGACACGACACACCTTTGAAAGAGTTGAACAACAGGTCAAATGATGATTGAGTATTGTACTCGAATTCACTAGCATATTGCCGAATATGTTTGCTGAAATGAGCCGGATATGCAGAGGTTAAAGATGCGTGGGATACTGATTGTTTCATTATTGAGCAGCACGGTGTTGTTGCAGGCCTGTGGTAATGATGGAGCTGAACAAGCTCAAGTCGAAATTAAAGCAGCACCTAAATTAACCAATGATGCAACGGAGTATGCTGCCAAAGCTTGGGCGTTTATCAATGAAGTCGATCCGATTGTTTATGCAAAGCAAGTCGATCAGATGGAAGAGAAAGTTCGTATTCCAGCGCGTAAATTGAGTACCGAATGGCGTATCAATGTCAAAATGACCGATTCTGTGACTGAAGGTAAATATGCACTGTGTCGTAAAGCTTTAACAAGTCTGGAAATTTGGGCACGTGAAAGTATTGATCAGAGTTCGACTGTTGCACAAAAGCAAGCAGATTATGAGCGTGATAAAAATCAATGCAAAGGTGCGATTGAAAACCCTGAACTCGGAAATACCGATCCGAAAAAAGTAGGCGTTTAAATTGATCAAAGCAGTGAAGTTTCACTGCTTTTTTTTGGGAAAATATCAAAAAACAAGAATAAATCTATAATAGATGATTGATAATTTTTCCTCAAAGTATCGCTATTTCATATAAAAAAATAAATCAGACTGCTGTCTTTGCGTTGAGCTTAGTTTCAAATTTACATGTTTATTTTTTGAATTTAAATAGATAAAGCATTGATAATGAATTGTAAAAATATCTTTTGAGAAAAATTTATTGTTAAAAACTCCCCATTATAGAACGCTAGTCGTCTGACTTTCTCTTTAATTAATATCTTTAAAATATTAATAATACAAAGTATGAATAATGTGATAAAAAATTAAAATTATCAGTATTTGATAAAATATGTAAAAATAACTGCGTATAAGATGAAGTATGTAAATTAAATTAAAGACGTTGAATAGGTGATTAAGATGAAAAAAACATTAATGATGTTATCGGTTTTGGCTGTTTTGACTACAGCGCTCAATGCACAAGCAGCGACTGAAGACAAATCAGAAGCATCAACTCAAGAAGTTGCAGCATGTACAAATGGTTTTGACAGTGTAAATGTTTGCAAATTATTGTCTTGATCAAAACTCAATAAAGCGAAGTGCTACAAATAAAAGCAAAATAACTATAAAGAATCATTCTGGTGCAATTAAATGCACTTATTTAAATCACAAATGTCAGACATCATGCACAGGAAGTGCATGAGCAATCTGATGTAACTCCGCTAGATCTAAAATTTCAATTTGTTTAAACGCAACACGAAGGACCTGCATTTTTTCCAATTGCTGAAGCTCCTGATTGACTGATTGTCTTGAGCAATTCATCAGTTGCGCAAGTTGTTCCTGCGAGATATGTATGGTGTGTTGCTCAATTTCCAAATGATTTCCATATCCATTTAAAATAAACAGCAGACGCTGTGCGAGACGTTGACTTAAACTTTGCGTTTGTAAGGCTATGAGTTCCATAAAGGCATAGCGAAGTTTTTGACTGGTGAGCTGGGCAATATGAAACCAAAACTCAGGGTGTTGTTGTAATAATTGCTGAATTGCTTGAGCCGGTAAGTGTAATAAGGTGGACTTTTTGGTACAGATGGCATCGTGAGAACGTGGTAATTGGTCAACCAAGGATATTTCGCCAAACCACATAATCGGCTCAGCAATGGCGGCAATCGCTTCTTTGCCATGAATATCAATATAGCCTAAGCGAACTGCGCCTTCTAAGACTGCATACATACCATTAAAACGCTGTCCTGATAAAAAAACGCGTGCGTCTTTTTCGAAAGCTAAGGTCAGGGCATGGCGGCAGATAAAGTCTTGGAAGGAAAGATTTAAGCCTGAATACCATACATTTTTATTGAGTTGATGCACATATTGAGCGTCCAGCACAGCATATCCTTATTTTTTGGTCCAACTTGTCTATTAGCTGACAACTTTATTGATGCATTTTTTATATAGTGAAATGAGTAAATGAACAAGGAGTAAGTTAATGAGCAAACTTGAAAGACTGCTAAGCCAGTATGCAGCATATCATTTAGATCGAAAAAATGTGCTGACGCATTTTGTGGGTATTCCGCTTATTGTGTTTTCGATTATGTGCCTAACAGCACGAGTAGGGCTAATGATTTCAGGTTTTGAACTGACCCTTGCATTGTTGTTGATTATTGCCAGTGTCATTTATTACCTGAGTTTAGATAAAATTTTCGGTTTGATTATGCTTTTGGTGTTTGCGGTTACGTATCCCTTAGCCTTGATGATCGCAAAGATGAGCCTCATGTCATGGTTGATCTGGAGTGTGGGGATCTTTGTTGTGGGTTGGATCATCCAATTTATCGGTCATTATTATGAAAAGAAAAAGCCTGCGTTTATGGATGATGTTATTGGCTTGGCAATAGGGCCTTTATTTGTCCTAGCAGAATTTGTGTTTCTACTCGGCTTTCGTAAAGAGCTTGAACAACGCATGTTGACAGAAGCAAGAAGACAGCGTGCAGAGATGGATGCAAAAGCATTACATATTGCTCAACCATAAATGAGTTGAATAAAAAAGCCGGATAATTCCGGCTTTTTTTGCGATGTGTTGATTCTCAACTGTTTAGGATTTCACAGCAACTTTATGTTGTTCCGCTGCGACCTTTTGTGCAGCGATTTTTGCTTTTGCGTCAGTATTTGCAGCTTTGGCAGCATGGGCTGAAGTTTTAGCTTCTGATTTTGCTTGTGTTGCAAGATGCTGTGCTTGAGCTGCATCATGTTTTGCTAATTTTTGATTATGTTTCACTTTGCTCTGAGCCAATTGGCTGGCTTGTTTTGCATCGTGTCGAGCGACTTTTGCATCATGCTGCGCAGCTTGTGCTGCATGTGTAGCAGTACGTTCCTGATGTTTTGCATCTTTAGCAATGGAAACACAAGTACCACCTTTATGGTTTGCACCTGTACCACCTGTAAGTGTGGTGCCTTGTGGACATGCAAACGCAGTTGCACTAAGCATTGTAAAGATACCTGCTGTTAGAATTGTGCTGATTTTTTTCATTGCTATTGTTCTATGAAAATAGGCATTAGTGCCTATGGGTAAATTTATAGCAGAACGGTAGAGATTTAAGTCGTTGCACTGTGGTGACTCAGCAACCAAATCATGTATTCGTGTCGATATAATTTTGTTTTTAAGCAGGTTTTAAGTTTTTAAATATGCTTATTTTTTGGCTTCATCATTTGCCTAAAATTAAAGAAGCCAGCAAATTGCTGGCTTCTTATGGGTGCTGTTTTATACGTTAAAACGGAAGTGTAAAACATCGCCATCTTGAACGATGTATGTTTTACCTTCTAAACGCCATTTACCTGCTTCTTTAGCGCCAGCTTCACCATTGTATTGAACGAAGTCGTTGTAGGCAACACATTCAGCACGAATAAAGCCTTTTTCGAAGTCAGTGTGAATCACACCTGCAGCTTGAGGTGCAGTTGCACCAATTTTTACTGTCCAAGCACGAACTTCTTGTACACCAGCTGTGAAGTATGTTTGAAGGCCGAGTAAGCCATAACCTGCACGAATAACTACGTTTAGACCAGGTTCTTCCATGCCTAAAGCTTCAAGGAATTCCGCACGGTCTTCGTCTTCAAGTAATGAAATTTCTGCTTCGATTTGGTTGCAAAGTGGAACCACAATCGCATTTTCTTCAGCAGCTAATTTTTGTACTGCTTCTAAGTGAGGGTTATTTTCGAAACCATCTTCTGCAACGTTGGCAATATACATGGTTGGTTTAAGGGTTAAGAAGCCATAACCACGCACCAATTTACGTTCATCTTCATCAAGGTCAGCTGCACGCGCAGGTTTACCTTCATCCAGTAAAGGTAAGATTTTGTCTAAAACAGCTTTGGTCGCAATCGCTTCTTTATCGCCACCTTTTGCAGATTTTGCTAGACGTGTAATTGCTTTAGAAACAGCTTCTAAGTCAGCAAGTGCAAGTTCAGTGTTGATTGTTGCGATATCGTCAAGTGGATCAATTTTGCCATTTACGTGAATGACATTCTCGTCTTCAAAACAACGTACAACATGTGCAATAGCATCCGTTTCACGAATGTTAGCTAAGAATTGGTTACCAAGCCCTTCACCTTTAGATGCACCAGCAACAAGACCTGCGATATCCACAAATTCCATCGTGGTTGGGACAACACGTTGTGGGTTTACAATTTCAGCAAGTTTATCCATACGTGGGTCAGGTACAGGTACGATCCCAGTATTTGGCTCAATTGTACAGAATGGGAAGTTTTCAGCAGCAATCGCAGCTTTGGTTAATGCGTTGAAAAGCGTTGATTTACCAACGTTCGGCAGGCCGACAATACCACAGTTAAAACCCATGAAATAACTCACAAAGTATTATAAAAAAATTGTGGATGATTTTACATGAAAGCCATAATAAAGTCAGGTGATATGGGTAGGAGAATGTATATCTTATTGAATCGCGCTGAGATCGAGATGAATTCACGTCTGAATAAAGCTTAAGTTGCACTACGGATGCAGAATAGGTGCAAAAATGACATTGTGTTTCAATAACACAGTGACTAAAGTATCCCTATAAAATTACTGGGTTTTATAAACCACAGTTACAACAAAAACTTGGAGCATTTATGCGAACTCTCTACCAGTTTCCACTCTCACATTTTTGTGAAAAGGCGCGCTGGTTACTCGATCACAAAGAGTTGGATTATGTGGCTCATAATTTAATGCCGGGTGTGCATCGTGCATTTGCACAGCTTAAAACAGGGCAAAACAAATTACCGATTTTACGTGATCAAGATCATTGGGTTGCAGATTCAACTCAAATCGCCTTTTACTTGGATGCGACCTACCCCGAACATAGTCTGATCCGTCCAGATGTCAAACTGCGTGAAGACGCTTTAGAAATTAATGAACTCTCCATTGAGTTAGGCCAACATGTGCGCCGTTGGGGGTTGGCACATGTATTAAATGAAAGTGAAGAATCACTTGATATTTTAATTGGTGAAAAAGGCTATTTACGTCAGTTTGAAAAATATTCAAAACCGATTATAAAGGCACTGGTTTCTAAGGGTTATCAATTAGATACAGATAAGGTTGCGGCTTCACGTGAGCGACTGGATGAAATTGTGGTTGATTTAAATCAACGTCTGATTGAACAAGGTGGGCGTTATTTTGTGGGCGACCGATTAGGTTTAGCCGATATTGCGGTGTGTTCAATGTTAGCGCCGTTATTAGAGGTTGTCGGAACGCCGTGGGAAAAAGAGCATGGCGAAACCTTGTCAGAAGAGTTCAAAGCTTATAAAGCCTATTTGAGCGATTTGCCTTTAGGTCAATATGTACAACGCATATACCAAACAGAACGGAATGCACGGGTAGATTGGCGTGGTGTATAAGCCCTTTATATAAAACTTTGCGTCATACTGCTTAAAAAAAGCGCGCCTAATGGCGCGCTTTTTTTAAGCCACTTAATACTTACTTGGTAATATAAAAAATCAAACCGTGATGAAAAAACATTCATTTAAACACGATATATATGCAAATTATTATGTTCATAATGCATATGAGCTTTATTATTTTTAATAAATCATGCTATACATGAGAAAACTTGCACATAAATGCTGATTTTAAAACTTAAAATAACATTGAAAATGACAACAGGTGTTTGATGAATCAGGATCATCAGCACTGTTTTCAAAAATGGCTGGAGTAGACTGATGGAACTAGACCGTTTTGATAAACAAATTTTAGAAATTTTGACCCATGAAGATGTCAATTTAAATGAACTGTCAGAGCGGGTGAATTTATCGGTCAGTTCAGTTCATCGTCGGATCAAACAATTGATTGATCACAATATTATCAGTGGTCTGAAACGTGAAATTAATTATCAAAAATTGGGCTTTAGTTTGCATGTGCTGCTACAGGTGTCCTTAAGCAAACATGATACAGATACTTTTGCTAAATTTTTAGAAGCATTAGAAAGTATTCCAGAAGTCATTAATGCATTTTTGGTGACAGGGCAGTCTGCCGATTTTATTGTGGAAGTCGTTGCACGGGATATGGAAAACTATAGTGAAATTTTACTCAAGCGCATTGGTAAAATTGAACACGTAGTTGCATTACATTCGAGCTTTGTAATTAAACAATATAATGTTTTTAACTGTAATGGCTTATTAAATAAGGTTTAAATGCAGCCCTCATATATAAACTCAAACAGTTGAAAGCTAGGCAATAAAAAACGCACCGAAGGGTGCGTTTTATACTTCACTCGATTGAACTATAGAGCTTCTAACTCAGCCATCACTTCATCGGTGAATTCAACGTTGGTATACACGTTTTGAACGTCGTCAAGATCTTCAAACATATCAATCATTTTGATGATTTTTTTCGCTTGTTCGATATCTGAAATTAACGCTTTAGTTGAAGGGTTCATGACCACTTCGGCGTTATCAGATTTTAAACCTGCTGCTGCAAGTGCATCCTGAACCTCACCGAAAGTTTCAGGTGTGGTGATAACTAGAATTTCTTCTTCGTCCACTTCGATGTCTTCAGCACCCGCTTCTAAAGCGACGTCCATGATTTGATCTTCTAAAGAAACATCTTCAAAAGTAATCTCACCACGTTTGGTAAACATATAAGCTACTGAACCTGCAGTACCTAAATTACCATCAGTTTTCGAGAAGCAATGACGAACGTCAGGAACAGTACGGTTCAAGTTATCCGTCATTGTTTCAATGATGACCGCAACACCACCAACGCCATATCCTTCGTAGGTTACTTCTTTTAGATCGGTATTTTCTTCACCGCCCACACCACGTTGGATCGCACGGTTAATGGTGTCACGTGTCATGTTTGCAACTAATGCTTTTTCAACAACAGCACGTAAACGTGGGTTAGACGCTACATCACCGCCGCCTAAGCGTGCAGCTGTCACGATTTCACGGATAAATTTTGTGAATACTTTAGCGCGGCTTGCATCTTGTTTTGCTTTGCGATGCTTAGTATTAGCCCACTTGGAATGACCCGCCATGCGAAATATGCTCCTTGTAGATTGGCCTTATGCCTATCAAATTGAGCAAATTCTACCATAATGGCTTTTTTGTGTGAAAGTACTGGATTTCAGGAATTGAGTAGTTGAAAAAAAAATATCCAAATTTGAGAAAATAATGCGAAATGTCTAAACGCCCGTACTGTAATTTTTCTTATGATGAGAATCGGGCTAAAAGGGTGAGCTCTATCTTGATATAACAGGAAGATATAAATGTACAATGCATGGAGCACGTGACATTTATATCTTTAAATACGTAGTTCGTTAAAACGTGAATGGCGCTTAGTCTTTATTTTTAGGTTTTGGGATCACGATATCTAAACCTACTTTATCTTTATAGAGTTGCTTAATTAAAGCTAAATCGTGATCGAGCTCAGTCGGGTAAATCTTACCGAAAATACCGCCTTGTTTGGTTTTTGAGTTGGCATACATTAATACAATCGGCACACCTGCAGCTTTAGCGATATACCAAAAGCCTGTACGAATCGGTTTTCGTGCTTCACCACGTTCTGCACGGGTCGCTTCTGGAGCAATGACTAAATTAAATTTTTCATTGGCTTCAAAATGCTCAACCATTTGAGTCACGATGTCTTTATTGGCTTTACGGTCTACAGGAATACCGCCAATCGCTTCAAGTACAGGTTTAAATGGACCTTTAAAGAGTTCTTTTTTAATCAGCGTGTGAATTTTAATGTCGTAAATTTGGCAAAGGGCCAGTGAAAGAACAGCATCCATCATTGAGGTGTGTTCAAAGCCGACGATCACTTGTTTATTTTCTAAAACATCAGGTTCTACGTGGTATTTCCAGCCTGCCAATTTAAATGCAGATTCGCCAATAAACTTTTTCAACATAGTCGGTGATACGGTGATTTTAAAAAGGTGTAATTTCTGCTTGTTTGGATCATGAGTCAAGAGGATTTAAGTGAGCTTTGATCTGAATTGTGCAGATATTTCAAATCGGAATAAGAAGGGCGGATTGAAGAATTATACTTTTTAGCAATAAATCGGTTAAATTTTATATAGCAAAGCTATCATCATAGATAAAAATACTCTTAAAAATTTGCTAAATATGGCTAGGCACCGTCAGAAATTCTTATTAGACTTTTGTCGTAGGTTAAAACTTTTAACCTGTTGGTCTTAACTCGATTTCTAACGGAGAACTCAAGCATGATTTATTTAACTGCTGTGTTATTCGCTGTTGCTATGTTTGCTTTGATTGTTATTTGGTCAATTGTTGAGTTTTATTTGGACTTAAGAAAGCCTGAACAGGTTGAGTCTTAATTTTTGTGCATTTAAAGTGTGAAATATATAGTATTTCTAAAAGTCATGAATCAAAAAACATTTGCTTATAATGAATAAAATAATATCTTTTAAGTATAACAAATCGTGGCTTTATTTAAGGGTATCTAGATCTTAAGCTTTTAAATTTTTCTTGAATGTATTTCTTTATAACCTACTTCTCGTATTAACCAATTGTAGCTTACTCAAGCTGACTTGAAGTTTTGTACGTGTCTATCTGTTATCTGCCATATCTTTTAAAAGCTTAGACAGACTTTATTTAGCTTTTAACATTAAAAAACCCCTCACGATTAATGCACGTAAGGGGTTGTTTTATATGGTGGGCCCACACAGACTTGAACTGTGGACCAACGGATTATGAGTCCGTTAATATAAAAATAAAAAATCAACGACTTAAGTGAATATAATTAATAATATCATCTATTTAATAAATTTTTAAAGTTTACTGTTCACTCTTTTTGTTGATTGATATATATTGATTTTTAGTACTATTTGCTTACCAGATGCTTACTAGAATGAAGTTTACAAAACCAGCTATAGACAAAATTGATTGTACAGATAAGACCAAACCAACTTTTTTTTGGGATGAAAGAACACCTGGATTCGGCGTTAAAGTTACACCTAAAAATAATAAGAGCTACATTTTCCAAGGCCGTATTGGACTTCAAAATCGCCGTATCAAAATTGGCGATGTTAATACGTGGAAATTAGAAGATGCTCGTAAATATGCACAAGAATTAGCGATTATGTGCAATAAAGGCATTGATCCTTTTATTGAGCGTAAGAAGGCTTTAGCTGATAATAAAGAGTTGTTAAAACAAGAAAAACGTAAGACTATTAAATTTAAAGACGTATGGTATGAATATTTAGCAGCAAGGCAACCTAATTGGCGGCCAAGAAGCTATCAGGATCATATCGAATTATCGAGAGGTGGTTATGATCCTGAAAGAAAAAGTGTGTATGCCAGTCAACCCATTTATCAACTGTTTGATTATAAACTTTCTGAATTAACTGCAGATGTATTTTGTGACTGGCTTGATCAAAATGACTACCGTCCAACAACATCAGGTAAAGCATATCGACTCACACGAGCTTTCCTCAATTGGTGTGAGGAACATGAGGATTATGAGAATCTAGTGCCTCCGAAATCATATAACTCTAAAAAGGTTAAAGATAAAGTCCCTTCTCCAAAAGCCAAAAATGATTGTTTAATGAAACAGCACCTAAAACCTTGGTTTGAAGAAGTCAATAAGTTAACTAATAGAAAAATCGCAATTTTTTTGATATGTAGTTTAATCACCGGTTGCAGAAAAAATGAGTTACTTTCATTAAAATGGAAAGATGTCGATTTTCGTTGGAAAACTGCAAAGGTAAAAGATAAAATTGAAGATACAGGTCGCCTAATCCCTCTCACAACATTTGTTGAAATTCTTTTATTAGAGCTAAAGAAAAATTCTGATTCTGAATTTGTATTTAGCAGTAAGGACTCTGAATGTGGCTATATTGTTAATCCCTACGATAGCTTAGAGAAAATATGTAAAAAATTAAATATTGTACTTACCCCCCATGGCTTAAGAAGGTCGTATAAAACGTTAGCAATTTGGGCTCAAATTAATGAAGGATCTTTAGCACAGATTTCTGGTCATAAGCCAAGTGCGTTAGTTGAAAGGCATTACATTGTACGCCCAATGGATATGCTACGCGAAACACTACAAGAATATGAGAATTGGATTTTGAATTGTGTTGGAATATCGTCAATTTAGTTGAAAAATAAGCGATTTATTTCAATTTAAAATATTTTTACCAAAAAAAAAGAGAGAAAATATAGATTTTATCTTTATATAATAGACCACTTGCGTTAGTAAAATTTAAACAGTCGCGAGCTATATTTTATAAGGTTTTTAGCTGATTTAAAAATTAAGTAAAACATACTTTCGGAAGAAGTCTAATATATTGAATAGTTCTATAGTAATAAGTTTAATGGCATCTTTGTTTATCTTTTGCAATTAGATTCTTTTATTTTTAGAAGGTATTACTATTCATTTAGAAGTTGTAGGTAAATAGTAATACTCGTAGAATACGATTTTTAATAAAGTCTCTTTATCCTAAAATCTTTTTATATAGATCTGCAAGGCTCTCATCTATGCAAGGTATTAAATGGCTTGTTTTTGGGTGGGAAATAAGCTCATCTTCAATTTTTTTAGATTTTTCTCGAATTTCAATATCCCAATTACTATTTCTGTATTGTCGCCAATTTAATTTAATTTTAAGTGGTCGATTATATCCCTTTAATTCCATAATAAATATCTGATCACATATTTCATCAAATAAAAATATATGTGATCGCTGAAGATAAGTGGTTTTTTCTAACACTAATTCTAAATTGTTTATAATTAGTGAGCAGCAATCATTTACTAGACTTGTACTTCCAATAGTATATCCCCACTGATGTAATAAATATAATGCACACAGGCTATCTAAAGAGCCATATTTAGCTATTTTTTCTAAATCAGATTTATTAAAACCTTTTATATGTCTATTTTGTATTAAATTTTCAATTATATAATCAGGAAGATTGTTTAGTTCTAGTAGTATTAAATATTCTTCTGTGGTTCGATATTTTAAATTTTTCCATATAGGATGATTGATAATATGAGATGAGCCGATACATTTTGAATCTACTGTTTTAATCCAATCATCTTTAGGTGTTGATAATCCAAATTTATATTTTTTAAATAAATTTGTTACATAGCCATTTTTTGGTTCCTTATAAAGTAACTTCTCTAAACCAAATTCATTTCTAATTTCACCGGAATTTAATAATTTATTATAAAAGAAGTCATACCAGCTTATTGTTTTTGCAAAATCTATCCTAGTTCTTAGTGGTCGGCCCATACATCATTCAGCTTTACTAATATTAATAGGTATGATTATACGAAAAATAGTAATGAAATGGTGTTTAAAATTACAATTTCTTTACTATTTTTAATGTGCTTTTATATCCTTAAATCAATTGGAATAGAAAGATATGGTACTTAAGCATAGGCAAAAGAAGATCACTGAAGATCGACTTTTGCTAACTACGAAAGAAGCAGCGAGATTGCTGGGATATGCAGAACAAACTTTGCGTAAATGGGCATTGTACGAAAACGGACCAATAAGTCCTATTAGGCATGGTCGTAGTCTTCGATGGAGTAAAGCAGAAGTCTATAAATTTGCTTGTGTCAAAGAAGAAGTCTAGAAAAATTGAGCTAGTTTTTCCTGTTTATTAGGTTAATTACATTTAATGTAAAAAAACATGCAATAACAAGAGATGCTAGCTCATCCATAAAATTTTTATCCGTAATTTTTTAAAAATATCATTAGCTTAAATTTCATCTCAATTTAGGCTCTAAGCTTTGTCATGCTCAAAAAAAGGCTTTATGAAATTTTTAGAGGGTTAAATTTGGAGTTAATAATGTCCAAAAATCAAGCTAAAACAAAGAAGAGTTTTAAGCTATCGCGTTTGAAAAAAACTAATTTAATTGAACGTTCGCTAAGAAAATATTCCAATCTAGTCGAGCAGACAGTAAAACTTACTGTTGTTGGAGTTAGTGAGCAAAAGAAGGTAAAAGATCGACTGAAAAATTCAATGATTAATCGCGTTATGAAAGACTATTTGAGCCTTACTCAATATACGTATCTTTTATCCATTGAAGGCAAAAGTCATGAAGATTGGTTTAAGAATCAAGCTAACTATATTTTTTGGTTAGAGCTATTTACTTATCTTCAAAGTCACAAAATAAAATGTGAATATAGAATTAACTTCTATAAGGAACTTTTTGATTATTTAACTAAATTAGAAGATGAAAATTTATTTTATTTAATTAATAAGGAAATCTTGAAGAGGGATAAATATCATATTCCTAAAATAATTTATAAAACAGATTTTATAAATTATTTTAAATTACCTAGAAATATTTTTGAAAACTATAAACTTGATAATATGGAATGCTGAAATGAATAATAAATTGAATTTAGAAATTTTTGAATCAAGATGTGATTGTTTAACTAAAATTTTATCTTCATATAGGGGGGATTTGGTTGTATTGGACTCATGTGGTGTAAAGGATTTTCATAATACTTATATGACTGATGAATTCATGAGAGAATTAAAAGTATTATGTGAAGATATATATTCATATTTGAAAATAAATAAATCTAAGACTCAATATAAGAATATTTTGGGGTCATCAAGTATCTGCATTTTATATAAAAATGTTGAAGATTCGGATGTTATAGATAAAGAAAAACAACTTTCGATTAACCAAAATATTTTGAAAATTTTTAATGTTGTAAATTTTTTAGTTGGGTTGATGTCCAATATAGAGAACTCTCAAGCTAAAATTGAAAGGCTAAACTATAATTTCTATCTAATTTTAAAAATGATGGAAAAAAGTTTTAAAGGTTTTCTTTCTGAAGCTTTACCTATAATTTCTCAATATTTTAATCATGTTATTGAGTTCGATCATACGGCTAAGACCATTAAAGAATTCAATACTTATGCAAAAGCCCAAAATGTACATGTCACAGAATTCTGTAAGCGCCTTGATGCTAATGTTTCAGAAAATATAATCAAATCTCTAACAAGGTATTTAGACGAGTACAGAATCGCAGTTGAGGATATCTTTTATCACAACAATGTAAGAATTAAAAAAACGGATCAGATTGATAGTATTGAAGATTTAGCCGTTGATCCGCAGACTTATAATAACCCGCCTTTAGTCACCGAGAGTCAGTCTGATTACTCAGATGACAAAGATAGTATTGATGATGAAGTTGATGAAGATAAGGTATTTAAGCAGTATGATTATAATCTAAATGAAGATACGCGCAGATTAGCACCGTTTGTCTCACATCCAAAATTGAATCGTCATATAGATAGAACTCAGCAACCAACGGTGAGTAATATTTACTATTTGGACATACCCTTATTAAAAATTGTAAACCAGGTTTTACTTGACCAACTTCATGAAAACAAAGATATCATGGAATCTGCAAAAGCAGCTTGTTGCTTGATGTCAATCTTTACCGGGCAGAGTGCCGTTATATTTCAAGATATCGACCAATTGCTAAAAACTAAGCAATTAAAACGTAGCTCCAATCGTGCCTATTATTTGTGGATCGTTGATGCAAATGTAAATAAAAATTTGAAAGGTCAAATTGCTAAAAAAGACAATAAATATAACGAGCATAGAACTTGGGCATTTCAAATTCCTGCTATGTGGATTGATAGAATTAGAGAGGCTAACCTTTCCAATCTAACGAATACAGATTTCGAAAAGTCTTTATCAGAATGGTTTTATCATCGTCGTATAGGCCCGATATCAGTTACTTCAATTGCTTTACAACTTTCCTTTCATTTGAACCGTATATGTAAAGATGATCTTACGAAAAATTTCTTAATCGGTAGACAGGTTTCACACCAACCTGATCTAGCGTATGGGGGATTTTCTTATAAACATTTAAATGAGGTATATGAGCAGTATATATATCTATGGTTTCAAAATAAAAACGAGGTAAATGTTTTAGATCGTCCGCAATTTATTCAAGTAGAAGAGCAAGCCCGCGTAGGAAGTCAGCGTGTATGGTCATTTGATAAAGCGAAAAAATTCTTAAATACATTAAACTTAAAAGTTGTCCAAGTTTTAAAAGAAGAACAAGACATTGCTGAAAAATTTAATGCTTTCAGTGTTTGGATCTGGTTTTGTTGTTTATTGTCTTCAGGTGCACGTCCTGCTATAGGTGCATCTAGTATCAGAGAAAACTTTGATTTTATTACTAATATTGTATATATCCATGATAAGAGCAGTAGATCTCGTCCACATGGTCGTTATTCACCACTGATCGAATTCGTTGTTAATGAGTTACAGCATTATGATGAATTTATCAAAAACATTAATGCCTTAGAGCTAGCTAATACAGCAGATCATAACTATTACCTTTCTTATTGGAAGAAAGGTTCAGAATTCATGAGCTTCACATTGGAGCCACTTACACAAAAGCATATAGCATCTTATTTATCAGAAAACTTTCCTGAAATTGATGAGTTATATCCCAATTGGACGCGGCATTTTGTAAGGAATTTTTTAGAATTGCCCGACGCGATTTTTAAGAGTTGGTATGCGCACGATCAACAAAATGAAATTGGATTTTCAAAATACTCATCTTTACAGCCTTATACTTACTTGACTGATATTAAATATGCAGTAAATCATCTGTTCAAAAGGCTTGAATTAAAATCGGTGGTGGGCTAATCATGACAGATGAAGAGTTACAGCAAATTCGAACTAAGCTAGAGACTTCGGTGAATATTTTATTTGAAAAAATTTCAGGATTACTTATTCATGAGATCACGGAATCTTGTGGAAAAAAGAAACTCGATGATCAGATTCAAACTGAAATGTATATTGCTAGAGCCAAAGTCGAAAAACACTTTCACAATAGAAAAATCTCAAAAAAAGATTTAGAAGAATTAAGGGAATTTTGGTCTGAATTATGTGTGAAAAAAAAGCAAGAAATTGAGTCAAAAATTCCGTGGTTAAAGGATCAATATGAAATTAAGCTTATTCAAAGAGCATATTCAGCTCCAAATATTAAAGACATTGAATCAACGCAAATTAAGTTGATTAGAGGGCAAAGGTTACATGAGTTTAAGCTTAAGTTGCATTTCTTTTGGGAAGCTGAATTACCGAAAAGGCTTAAAACTGATGTTTTTAATGCTAATTTTACGGATGCGCAAAAGGAATTACTTTTTCGACAATTTTTAATGGCACTAATTATTGATTGTGGGTGTAGTCATAAAGAAGACTTAATGGCGATTTTAAAATCACTCAGAGCATATTTTTCAAATGATCAGTTAAAACCATCAGAATTGTCGAGTGGACTTGTATCCTTATATTGTCAAGGCTCACCAAAAACGGGTTACTTATATAATTATCCAGTAGAAAATGAGAAATATGCGAATTTAGTATATCTCGATAATCCATTTCAAATTAAACAAATTTATCTCACACCAATCAGCCTATTAATGATGGTGCGACTCGTTAATATTATAGAATCTGAAACTCAGGTTGAAAAACGTCAGAATGAGAAATGGCTCATTCACATTTTGGATGCAATTGATACTCAGAATGAAGATCACTTAGATCAATATATTGATTTGGCTATATTGGATGTTGATCAAAATAGTGTGTTGCGCAATTATTTTTCTAAGGAAAAATATAAGTTATTTGAGCATATCGATTACGTGCAGTATTTTACTCAAAAGAATACGCTTGACGGTTTTACAACGGCATTATCTACGGGGACGTTAGACAGCGCTGCACTATCATTGTCAACCTTAAAAATGCTTGAGACACTTGATGCATTTAAAGACAAGAAATCTTTAAAAAAGAAATTGATTACTTCCGAAAATGCATTTGATGATCCGAACGGGAGTTTTCGAAAGCCTAAGTCTGAAAATATACAAAAGTTGAGCACAGGGTATCATTGTGCCGCAGAAATTAAAAAAGGATTGATAGGGCAATTTCAAGGTAGAAAAAAGACCGAGACAATTAAGCAATTGTCAGAAGATATTCAGTCACTTAAAGAAAGTTACAATAATCAGAAGTATGAAATAGCTAAAGATATTGCGCTTGTGAGTGTTCAGATTGCCTTGATGACATGGTATCGGGATTACCTCGTGAGTGGTCAATCTTCAAATGTTTCTAGAGCAAAAGACGGAATTGCACTGAGTTCCTTGGATACCTACAAATCATCATTCGCTGAAGATCTTTTTATGTATGTTGTTACTCATGACCTTGATCTTCTGAAGATGGATGAAGAACAATTTGAGGGAGCATATGAGTATATTTTAAGTGAAAAATTTATTGCTGATAAGCGACGACAACATAAAGCATCTAAAAATAATGTTAGGGAGGTGAAATATAATAGCTATGGTAAAGCTGTAAAAAATTTAAAAAAATTTCATAGCAGTTTAATTCACAATTTTGGTGCTCCTCGAGTAAATTATTTAGACCAGTTAAAATCTGATGATCTTCAGATGTGTAGAGCATCATATATAACTCCAGTGATGTGGGTGCATTTTAATAATTTGATTGATCGCCAAGTTGATTTGAGTAAAGAACAAAAAAGTATATTCAAAATAATTTGTATGCTTGCTTACCGCACAGGTTTAAGGATTGGTGAGATTCTTGGGTTAAGGCTGAGAGATTTGGCTATGACGGATTTGGATGTTAAAACAATTGGCTATGAGCGATATTATTATTTAACAGCAAGCAATCCTCAATTTTTTAAAATCCTCATTCATAATAACTATTATCGTCAGGTTAAAACGGAAAATGCAAAACGAGGAATCCGTCTTGATGAGTTGCTAACTGAACGTGAACTGAATGAATTTATTGGCTTAATCAAAAAGCATCTTAATGTAAAAGTTGATCAAAGAAGGTTGGGGGCAGAAGATTGTTTTATCTTCCAAGATGAATTTGGTCAAATTTTTTCATCTCGTTTTATTGGTGCTAAGACAAAGGAAATTTTTGATACTTTATTCAATAACGAACCACACGATTATTCCTTTCATAGCTTTAGGCATACTGCGACAAACAATTTAGCTTTAATTTTGAAAGGAAGTGAAGCGTTAATCAGAAGTTGGATTGGCTACTCACCTGATCAGATTGCCAAAATTAAAAATTATTTATTGGGTAATACGGAAAGTATTGCTGGACGTCAGGATGTTTGGAAGATTTTGGCACATTTTATTGGCCATTCATCTATTGAGATGACAGCCAACTATTACCTGCATTTTGGTTCAATGTTAGTCGGGGATGCATTATGTCCAGATGAAAGTAAAATATCAGCAAATATTGTAAGAGCTTTACTCTCTTGCAGAGTATTCAAGAAACAATTGAATACGTCGCAAATGAAAGAGAAGCTTGAATTAAAAGAAATCTTAGAGAAAATAGCCCCCAATTCAAAGATTATTCAAGACGCAATATTTCCTGATCCGTGGCATACTCCGATATTAAAATGTGAAGATGTAGAGCAAACTGATCATGTAGCCGAAAGGCTCAAACTGAAATCAGAATTGAATGATATTATAGATGTACTTTCAGGAAAAAATGAAAATCTGAAGTTGAAAGAAATTGGGAGAGACTTGGCCTCAAACCTGTATAAAAATAGACACTATCAACAAAAAAACGATATTTCTCAAAGTAATCCTTTAGACATGCTGTTAAAGCATATCAATAGAAATAAGTCTGGAAATGTATTTAGCGAAGCTGATTTTAAAATTTTCACAGCTTTACTGGATAGCAACTTTATGCTGGATTATTTTGAGCGCCGTATTCGTCTTATAGATGCTCGTATGGAGGTGTATATCCAAAGCGAACTAGAGCATCAGGAGTTTGACCAATTTTGTCAGGAGCTTAAAGCCATAGATAAGCAGTTTTTTCAAGGAACAATTAAAATACCCAAACGGTCATGGGAGGAAATAGAAGCTCAACTTAGAAAGGCCAAAAGTAAAAAAGGGGTAAGTCTGATAATTAGTAATGACAACTATAAAGATAATGTGTGTCAAAAAATCTTGAGCGATTTATTTTTAGCAGTCATCTATCGCCGTTGGAAGTTAGCTCAAATCAATGACTAATCACAGCGTTAAATAATTTAACAGGTTTGGAAATCCCATTACTTAAAAAAATGGAGGCGAACTCAATGAAACATACGTATATAGATGTAGATCACTGTATTCAAGAAGCTTTACAAGGGAGTATTGTCCACTTAAACGATAATTTATATTTTTTAAGTGCTGAAACAGCCTTACAGCAAGTCCTTATACCTGAACATGTTTGCTGTACAGCACCATACTGGATCATTGGATATGAGTTGCCTAAGCCGATTCAAAATAAACAGGAATTAGAGTCATTATTTGCTTGGCATAACTTTTTTGTTAAATTTGCTAGCAATGCCGATGAATTTAAAGATTTCAATCCTAGAGATGAGTAATTAACTTTTATAGTATGCCATCCGCTATAGTTTTTAAATTTATTAGTGTGAACACATGATAACTTCAGTAAAAACTGAATACGTAAGGACTATAAGTGAGTATAAATGTAAAAAGGCAATTCGGTTTCTTTTTAATCGTACTTTTTTGTGTCATTACTTATAATTATATAGCTATTCGTCAAGCGGAAAATATGGAATTGAATTCCAACGTTCAAGAGCGTGAGCGAGCATTTATTCAGAAACGAGCTGAATACATAAAAAATCATGGCGAGACTAGTATTGCTGAGCAAGAGATGACTCAAGAATTAGCATTCAGAAGTGGGCATGCTTTAATGAATAATTCGTCTTCATATCAGCGTGTTGAAGAGTAAGATCTTGAAAAACTTGTAAAGTGAGACATATTATGGGAGATCGAATTATTTCTAAAGATAATGCGAAAATATTCGCTGAATCCGCAGCAAAAAATTAGTAAGATGAAATAATAAAGTATGACGATCTCAGGTCTATACTAAATGCAACTAATCAACCTCCTATGAAAATCGTCAGAACTGGTAAAGATGTCATGGAGTTTTTAGAGGATTGATTTTTAAGACATTGTTTTATTTTTATTTGATCGCTGTGATTTTAATGAAGTATTGCGGGATCATTACTCAATTTTAATTTATGTCATAATTTATTAATCTTAATTTCAGATAAAAATCAAGGAAAAAATTAATGTCGAGAAAGGTAATAATGACTACAAATGAAAGACGTCTTCAAGCATTAAATCAAATGCCTGCTAGCTACCGTGGTGTACAGCTTTTAAGGCAAGATAGAACTAGATTTATGCAAGATGGGTCTATTGTTCAATCCAGCTTTTCTTCCACAAGCGATAGTAGGTATCCTGCATGTGATGAACTATCAATGGAAACGGATGAGAGTGATGTGTTGAAAGAAACTGCTGAAGCTATGTACGCATCTACAGGTGATACAATTTGGTTAAGCTTTTAAATATAAAATTCAAGCGCCTTATATCGTTTCAATGAGCAGAGTTCAAAATTGCTTGAGTACGTCGTCAATTGATATTTCCTCTTCCACATAGAAAATACCATTTTGATCTGCTTTCATTTTTTTAATAGTCATACCTTCAAGCTTGGCAATCTCGATTAAATCGTCAAGTATTTGATCTGCAATTTTATTTTTCCAATCATTTTCTGGGTCTAAAGGATTCGACATGAGTTTCTCCTAGTTCAGATGTGGTATAAATTTCATTATCAGTATCGCAGAAAATTTGAAAATAAATTGATGTAGGGAATAAAAATGGCTGAATGCAGTTACGCCTATTGAAGAGCATGATGAGTTTTTATCTATCTGCGAGCTTTTGTAATTCATCTCTATGTTGATGAATTACACGTTTTAAATGATGTAATACAATACGTTGTGTTGCTTGGCTGTTGTCAAATACCATAGGTATAATTTCAATAATTGGGCGTGATCTTTGTTTTACATTTTTAAAATCTATTAGTCTTCTCATTTTTTTCCATAAAATTTTAATGGTGTGATGTAATTTTATACTAATGAGAACCATGAGCTAAAGTTTAAAAGTCCTAACTGTACTATTAAGTATCAAAAAACTATGTGACGTCACTTATTTTAGGTTTTGATAGGGCTGATACTTCATCATTGATATGGCAAAAAAATTTAAAATCGAGTTATCTGACGCTTTAAAAAGGTTTTAGAAAAATATATCTACTTAAATCTCGATGATAAAATTTTCTCTAAATCCATTTTTCCCTTGCTCTTGTGGGTACCCTAAAGGATTGATCACTAATCTACATCCATCGACTACAGTATCCACTGATGTATGCGTATGTCCTGAAACCCATAACTTAAAGCCTTTGACATCTAAATCATTAATAAAATAGGGGTTAAGGGCTGATGCAACAGGATGCGTACCCCAATATGGATCAAGACAAGCTAAATGAGGCGGGAAGTGAGTAATGACAATCACATTATCTTGATCCTTAAATTTCATAATATTTTCATGATATTTTTTAAATAATTCTATGTAGTCATTAGCAGTTATCGTTCGATGATCATTGTCAATCATGATTTGATCAAAATCATAAATCGATTGTTCAGCATCTTTTTGGGACTGTAAAAGTACCTCAGGAGATGTAAGTGGTGAATTGGAGCGAAAGTTCGTAAACAGCGTGCCGCCAACAAATATTTTATCTTGAATTTTGATATGGTTGTCATCAAGTAATGCATTTTTTGGGTAGTTTTCTTTCAAGAAATTCACGACTGAACTGTAGTTAGAGCTGTAGTAATCATGATTACCTAAAACAAAGATAAATTTTTTATTCAGAGATTTACATTTTTCGGCAAACTCAATTGCACCACTTAAGCGATTAGAAAAATCGCCAGCGTGAATAATGACGTCAGCTTGTTCTGATATCGAATATTTGGAATTATGAGTATCCGATAAAATTTGCAGTTTCAATCTACTTCCCTTATTAAAATACGCCGTTCAAATATATACATCTTCATTCGAATAAGTTTACATCAACTAAATATTAGAAGTTATAAGATACTCATCTGTATCCTTAAGCCTATAAAAATATAGGTAATTATTTTTGAATCAATTGGTCAAATATTAATCATAAAATTTGACCAATTGAATTTATGTACATAAGATAAAGATGTTACAGCAAAATCTGTGACCAGGCGTGGAAACCTGTTACTCAACGAACTAAAGAGTCGCTTTTTAGTGGCTCTTTTGTGTCTACATGGCGCTTTTATGGTAAGCCAGGTAGGGCAGTCTTTGACTGGCCGTTTCGTTGAGCGGTATTTCCACACCCTATTTGGTTTGCCTCCATCTCGTGGAAAGGATGTTGGCAAACGACAATCTATCAACGAGGTTTAAAATGCGTCTTTATACTATTTCTATCTGTTTTTTCTCTAGCAAAAAGATACTTCTGAATTAATGAATATTTAATTCATTAATCACTAACTTTAATTTTAATTACTTCTAATTTCGTAATCTTACGAGATATAGAGAAGTATTGCCTAGAGAAAATAAAATGGCCCGTACTAAGCTTTTAACCAATATTATTCAAAGAAAAATGATGGTGCCTGACGAAATGTCGCACTCAAATCTGCACCATAACTTTGAAATATCACTTTATGACTTCGCCAACCATGAGATCCTAGAAAAACTATATAAAGCAGACAATCAACGCTCCACAGAGTGCTGGAGCCCTGCTGAAATTCAGGAGTTTATTCTAAACTGTTTGAATGATCGTAATGTCAATTTATGCGTTCGCTATTGGAAAGATGCTGCTGGTAATATTTATATCATCGATGGTGGGCACAGGATTTCAATTATCTATGCTTGGATCAAAAGATACTTTATTGATGAGCAAGTAATAGGAGCCCCAAAATTCACGGCACCACAAAAACGAGATATTCGTCAGATTCGTAATCGATTAGGTGGATTAGCTGATTTTCAAGAGTTATGTAGCGATTCTGAGTATCAGCAAAAATTAAAATCAACCAAAATTAATTTTATTGAAGTCATTGGGACACCTGAGGAAGCTCGAAAAGCCTTTTGTTCAATCAATTCGGATACGAAGCGATTAGATCCAGATGAAGAATATCATTTACAAAATAGGGGGAGTGATGCTTTTTATGTGATCTATGCGTGTTGTTATATCAACGATAATAAATCCAACTTGGCTGAACTGAATTACGAGCGGATAAATGAAGTGATCACTTTGGGTGAGCAAATTCATGATCATCTTTTTAAGATAATACTTTTAGAGCCAGATTTAACACACGGTAAAAAAATCGGCTTGGTCAATGAACTCCTGAATATCATGTTTGGTGATACTAGTCAGAATACTGTGAATATAGACCAAGGTCAGCGTGTAGAAAATTTAATGCTAAAACTTAGAGTTGTGCTGTGTCGTATCGCTACACCACCAATTAGTATTCGGATTCCAAGTTTGGGGTTACACCCAAAACTATATTTTTATAAAGATAATCGTTTTCAAGTGACATCCTTTTTGGCCTGGTTCTCTATCGTCTGTGAAATTGAAAAAGACTGTTTTGAAATACAGAATAAAAAGATAGATTTTATTGGATTTACTCGAGCACGCCGTGGTGTTGAAAGTTTAATTGAAAAAATTCCTGTGGCGATTAAAGAAACTGTCGGTAAGTTTGGTAGTGGGATCAGATCGCATGAGCGATTGAAGAACGTGTATCAAGCATTCATCTGTATTGGACTCAATATGGATTTAGATTTTGAAGATGAAGTTTGTTTGAACACCGTCATTCTTTCGATGAGTCAATCATTTGATTATATTAATTTTAATGATTTTTACCTTGACCGTTTTGGTGGTGATTATGATGAGAGCATTGTGGATGATGTTGTGAGCTTTGTGAAATCAGTAAGACTAACAAAGAAGAAAAAACCTCTAAATTTTTCACTCGCGACCAAAAGAAATCTTTATCAACGTGAGGAAAGGAAAACTTGGAGCTATTGTGAAGTATGTGATAGCGCTCTATACCTTGAATCAACTGAAGTAGATCATCGTGAATCGAAAGCAGAAGGTGGTTACGGTGTTTTAGAAAATGGAGCAATTATTCATCCGATATGTAATCGTTTTAAGTCAGATCGTGCTTTGGAAGAAGTAAGAGCAGATTTATTTGACTAAAAAGATAAGGGAGCAAATGCTCCCTTATCTTTTTGTTTTTTAGTAGACTGGGGTCAGTGTTTAGCCTAAGCAACCAATATGAAAACAATAGACTATTACAACCAATACGCAGATCAATTTTTACAAGCCACGTTGTATGTGGATATGGAAAGCCTATACCAACCATTTTTAGCTGAGTTGCCAGATTCTGCACGCATCCTGGATTTAGGCTGTGGCTCAGGGCGTGACACTTTGGCTTTTAAAAATAAAGGCTATCAAGTTGATGCTATCGACTATTCTGAAGTATTGGTCGAACGAGCGACCCAACTGACTGGTATCACTGTTCAGCAGCAAAGTTTTTATGAGCTTGATATACACGATGTTTATGATGGGGTATGGGCATGTGCATCATTACTCCATTGTGATAGAAATCGACTCCCTGATGTTTTGAAGCGAATCTATAATGCTTTACGCCGTGGCGGGGTATGCTATATGTCTTTTAAATATGGCAGCACAGATCGTGAAAAAGATGGTAGGGCATTTACAGATTTAGATGAAGTTCAAGCCAAGGAATTATTAGATCAGTTGCAAGTTGTTGAAGTATTACAGCAATGGATCACGGTAGATCAGCGACCTGATCGTGATGAAAAGTGGCTGAATGTACTTTGGAAAAAACAATGATACATTACTGTTCATTGCCTAATATTCTTTATTCACGATTTGATTTACAAGAAAGCCCCAAACTGATTCCTACTGAGAATGGCATCTATTTTTGGTGGATTAAAAACTTGCCTGAGATTGTTCCGCTAGAGGACTGTATTCAGATTAAGGAATACTATCTTGTGTATTCAGGTATTTCCCCAGATAAAAAAGGGAAACCAAATAGTAAATCGACTTTAAGAACTCGGCTCAGAACACATTATTTTGGCAATGCTGAAGGATCTACATTAAGACGAACACTAGGTATTTTACTCGCCCAGCAAAGTGGTTTTCCTTTACGTCGAGTTGGTTCGGGTAAACGAATGACATTTACTCACTTGGGTGAACAATGGTTAGATCATTGGATGGAGGAGAATACGCGTATTTCATGGATATTAGATCCTGAACCATGGGTGCTTGAAGAAAATATGTTTAAATCAGTTTCATTACCATTGAATTTAAAAGGGAATGAGCATGTTTTTAAAAGTAGTTTGTCTACTTTGAGAAAAGAAGCAATTACCCAAGCAAGAATATTAGAAATTGCGAATGAACTAGGTATTCAACGAAAACATAGAAGTTCATTATCTGTTAATTAACGGGGAAACATATGTCCAAGTTTTACGAGATTGAGCCATCTTTAGAAAACTATTGGCGAGCGGTAATTTTATTTGGGCGTAATGTAGCTTCGTATAAGTTTGCATTAGCTAAGTCACTTCATGAGTTAAAAGTTTCTCCTAATTCAGTAATAACACTCGATCAACTTGCCGATCCATTTAGTCGCCATATCTGTGACCATTTAAAATTAGTCGATAAGCAAGCAACTTCAAGCTCCAGTAAATTCTTAGATTTTTGTCGTGCCTTTAATGCAGGCGAAATAGATCAGCAAACTTTGATTGCAAAGACTGTGCAATATGGTTTTGTAAATGTCATTGATGCATTTCACAATGTTCATGGTCAGGAACTGCCCAAAAGATTTTTTTATGGATGCCCGGAAAACACATGGTGGTATCATTTTAACTGATGATGTATTTCAGCTATTTGAGGCCAATAATTCCAAAGATTTGGTCGATGAAACTGAAGCAAGATGGCGTTTAGTTGAAACAGCTTGGGACATGAATTTACCCAAGCATTTAGTGCAAATTCAACACGATGATCATGGGATTCTAGTTGCAGACAATAAAATACGCAGAGTAAATGTCACATCGGCTAAGTCGGCTTTAAATGGATATCAAAAGAGCAGATGCTTTTATTGTTTTGCACCTATTACTATTGAGCTGTTATCTGAATATTCTGCAGATGTAGATCACTTTTTCCCACATAAACTTCGTGAGTGTGATATCCAAAAGCCTATCAATGGAGTAGCAAATTTGGTATTGGCTTGCCCTACATGTAATCGAGGACAGCAGGGTAAGTTTGACCGATTACCGTCAATAAATTTATTAGAACGTTTGCATAAGCGTAATGAATACTTAATTACCAGTCATCATCCACTCCGAGAAACTTTAATTGCTCAAACGGGATTCACTGAACCTACACGCCGTGGTTTTTTACAGGAAGCTTATAACTGCGCTACGTTGACGATGGGTGGCGGGAAGAAATGGGAACCAATTAGGGCGGGATCCAGTGTATTTTAAGCTGATAAATTTTTTAAAACTTTTTAATTATCAAATAAATGAAAAATAATCTTTTACTTGTCTTTATTTTGACCTAAATGTGATTAGAGTTTTTTTATATTTTGGTTAATATAACCTTGTATTTTTAATGATCTTATTCAACAGTTATTTGCTATGAGGGTGGTTTTATAACTGTGATTCAATACAAAGTTGAGGGCTTTGTAATTGAGGCATTTATGGTTTGCCATAGGTGGAATAAAGATGGAAACCATAATTTAAAAAATTGAGATAAGTGATTATGACGGGGAAATTTGCGCCTGGAGCTCGTGTAGAGATTCGTGATGAAGAATGGGTAATCCGACGCGTAGACCCAACCATGAATCATGGTGATCAACTTACTTGTGAGGGAATATCAGAGCTAGTCCGAGGCAAAGAAGCCATTTTCCTGACCAAATTTGAAGATAAAATTCAAATTTTAGATCCTAAATTAACTAAGTTGGTGCCGGATACCAGTGCACAGTTTTCTCAAAGTTTATTATTTATTGAAAGTCAGCTTCGACAATCCACACCAAATGATTTAAAAATCCATATTGCCAAAGAAGCAGCAATGGATGTGGTTGAATACCAATTAGTCCCAACGTATCAGGCACTGAAACAGCCTCGTCAGCGTATATTAATTGCAGATGCGGTAGGTCTAGGTAAAACACTTGAAGCAGGTATTCTGGTTACGGAGTTAATTCAGCGAGGTCGTGGCAAACGCATTTTAGTTCTGACATTAAAAAGTATGATGACGCAATTCCAAAAAGAATTCTGGAATCGATTTTCAATTCCGCTTATGCGTTTAGATTCGAATGGTTTACAACGTGTTCGTGGGCGTATCCCAACCAATCATAATCCATTCTATTATTATGATAAGTCGATTATCTCAATTGATACCCTTAAGCAAGACAATGAGTTTAAGTCCTACTTAGACAAAGCCTATTGGGACATCATTGTGATTGACGAAGTGCATAACGTTGCTGATCGAGGAACCAGTTCACAGCGTACTGAATTAGCGCAATTATTAGCACGTAAGTCAGATACTTTAATCATGCTTTCAGCAACACCACATGATGGTAAAGCTAAAAGTTTTGCAAGCTTAATGAATATGCTTGACCCAACGGCTATTTCTGATCCAAATAATTATAAGAAAGCTGATTTTGCGGATAAGGGGCTTGTAGTACGCCGTTTCAAACATGATATCAAAGATCAGGTCAAAGCTGAATTTAAGGACCGTAAGGTTTTTCCTTTAAAGCATCAAGCTTCTGCTCAAGAAGAGTTGGCTTATGAAGCTTTGCTTAGAGTTCCGTTTACTATTAAGGCTCAATACAACAGTGATAAGCCTGGGCAATTAGTGCGTATTGGCTTACAGAAAGCACTATTTTCATCACCAGCAGCTTGTTTGAAGTCTGTTGAACAACGAATCAAAACCCTCACTACTAAAAATGAATTGCTTACACCAGATGTAGAACAAGAACTCGACCATCTTCAAGACTTGAAAGCTTGTCTAGAGCCAATCGATTCAGTAGCGTTTACAAAATACACCAAGCTTATTGAATTACTTAAAAGCTCTGAATTTAATTGGGATAAACGTAACACGGATGATCGTATCGTTATTTTCTCTGAACGTATTGAAACACTGAATTTTTTAGAAAGTGTTTTAAGCCGTGATTTAGGTCTAAATAATGATCAAATTCAGCAATTGCATGGGGGAATGGATGATCTTACCCAGCAAGATATTGTTGAGAAATTTAGCAAGCGTGAAGAAAAGGTTCGTGTATTACTGTGCTCTGATGTCGCGAGTGAAGGGATTAACCTCCATCATTTATCTCATCGCTTAGTACATTTTGATTTGCCATGGTCATTGATGGTATTCCAACAACGTAATGGTCGTGTAGATCGTTATGGTCAAACCCAAGAGCCAGAGATTTATTATCTTATTACGGAAAGCAGTAATGAAACGATCCGTGGCGATGTCCGTATTCTAGAAATCTTGCAAGAAAAGGATGACCAAGCCTATAAAAATATCGGTGATCCAGCGACATTCCTTGGTGTTTATGATGTCGTAAAAGAAGAAGAGTTGGTGACAAATGCCATGCTGACCATGCAGGCAGATGAATTTGATACTCAATATACGCCTGAAAATGAACACAATGAAGGCGATGATATTTTAGCGGACTTCTTTAGTTCATTTGATGATCCAATTAAGGAGGAACAGCAACAAGAACCAAAAGAAAATTTCAAACTATTTGAATGCGAATATGAATTTGCAAAAAGAGCCTTGTCATATCTAAATAAAGACCAAAGACGTATCGCTGTTGAATTCGAAGACGCTATTAAAAAGATAAAATTAACAGCACCTGATGACTTAAAACAAAAATTTAAAGCTTATCCACCTGAAATTTATCCAGAACATGGAGATTTTATTCTCACTGAAGATAAAGAAAATTATATGGAGGTGGTGAAAGCATCTCGTAATGAAGAGAATTCTTGGCCAAAAGAACATTATTTATGGAAACGTCATCCTGTTGCTGAATGGCTCCAAGAGCGTATGTTGGGCAACACAGGACGTAATGAAGCTTTAGTGATTGGTCTAAATACGCAACTTGAAAAAGATGAAGCGATTTTCTTAGTGTCTGCACTGATTCCTAACCGTAAAGCACATCCAGTGATTTGGGAATGGTACGCAGTACATACCAAAGCCGATCACATTGCCAAAATTGAGCCTTTACAAGACATGCTGAATGTCTATGGTCAGATCTTTAAAAATGCACCGAATACGGGTGCACCAGTCGATTTAGATGCTTTGCAAAATTTACGCTCTGCCGTTGTGGATGGGGTGACTCAAGAAGTGCTCAAGAAGAAAGTCAGTTTTGATGAAGAGATGCAGCCCAAGCTTGCTGAACAACTTGAAAAATTAAGTGCTTTAAAAGGTAAACAAGAACAACAGTTACATCTTGATTTCGATCAAGGACTCGAGTCTGTTGCTAAAACCAAAAAAGAAGCTAAGCAACGTTATATCGATCAAGTGTTTAATGAATACGAAGTCTGGATTAAAGATACTTGGCAGACAGAAAGTTCACCTTATATTCAATTAATTGCCGTTATTGCAGCAACTCAAAACTAAGGATAGATCATGGCTATTAGTGACAATGCAGCGACTTATTTGGGCATTCAAAACGAAAATGAATTCTATTCAGCACATTATTTATCTGAAGTTTTTGATGGTGATATACGCGATTTAATTCAACAGTGGCAAGCGCAAGAACAACAGGACAGAGAGAGCCAACAAACTGTTATTTTTGAACCGCCATATCAACGCTTAAAAAACTTAGCACGTTCATATTTTAAAACCCATGAGCAGATTCAGCGCGAACGTAGTCTAAAAGCATCTTTAGCAGACCGTCGACAATTACACCAACAATTACTGAGTGCTTTGGATATTCCTTTTGCGCCGTATAACCATGTTTTTTCTATGGGTAATAAGGATGTAGAGCTACCAGTTCTGTCTGCTTATCCAAATCAACAACAACCGAAGTTGATGGTCGTCGAAGTAATCGATAAAGAACAAGATGGTTTTGATCTATTTTCACTGGGGTTAGTCAAAGAACAATTCTTTGGACCAGGACCACATGCGGATGGTTTAGTGGGTAAAAACAAAGATAATGTCACCATTAAATGGTCAGATTTGATTAATGATCATATTTTTAAAATGCAGGAACCACCACGTTGGGTATTGGTTTTAGGTGATCGACAAGCGATTTTGGTTGATCGCTTTAAATGGCTACAAAATCGTGTTCTACGTTTTGACTGGGATGAAATCTTAGGTCGTAAAGATGCCAAGACCTTACAAGCTACAGCGGCACTGTTATTTAAAGACAGTCTTGTTCCAGAGGATGGTGATTCGTTACTCGATAGTCTAGATGAAAATGCACATAAACATGCTTTTGGGGTATCTGAGGACCTGAAATATGCCTTACGAGAAGCGATTGAGCTATTAGGTAATGAAGCAACAGAACAACTTTTACAACGTAAAGATATTAGTTGGTCAGGTGAAAAAACAGGTTTAAACCCAGAGCAACTCTCTAGAGAATGCTTACGTTATATGTACCGTTTGTTGTTCTTGTTCTATATTGAAGCGCGTCCCGAGCTGGGCTATGTACCGATTAAAACCAGTCAAAGCTACTTAAAGGGTTATAGCTTAGAGAGTTTGCGTGACTTGGAAATGGTCCAATTACAAAGTGAACAGTCTTTAAAAGGTCACTATTTCCATCATTCTATTCAAAAGCTGTTTAATTTGATTCATACGGGTAAACCGCATGATCAAGGTGATCTTGCACTTGATGGGAGTTATAGCGCAGCGAGTACGGGCTTAACGGGTTTCGATATTCATGCTTTAGACAGCCATTTATTTGACCCGAAAAGAACACCGTATTTAGAAAAAGTAAAATTTACCAATCAAACACTACAACGCGTCATTCGCTTGATGTCTTTGACGCGTGAAACCAGCGGTCGTGGTCGTCAGCGCCGTGGTCGTGTTAGTTATGCGCAACTTGGTATTAACCAATTAGGTGCAGTTTACGAAGCACTGTTAAGTTATCGTGGCTTCTTTGCCAAAGAAGACTTATATGAGGTGAAGCGACCGCAGGACAATTACGATGAGCTGCATGAAGGCTATTTTGTTACTGCAACAGAAATTGATAGCTATGCGGATGATGAAAAAGTCTATGAGAGAAATGACGAAGGACTAAAAGTCCTCAAGAAACATCCTAAAGGTAAGTTTATTTATCGTTTAGCTGGTCGTGACCGTCAAAAGTCAGCCAGTTATTACACACCAGAGGTTCTGACCAAGAGCTTGGTGAAATACACCTTACGTGAAAAACTCGGTGCAGATTTAGAAAAAGTCAGTGCAGATGACATTTTAAAACTCACGGTATGTGAACCAGCAATGGGTTCAGCGGCCTTCTTGAACGAAGCTGTCAATCAATTAGCAGAAGCTTATTTAGTTAAGAAGCAATCTGAGCTCAATCAACGTATTGAGATGAAAGACTATCAACATGAATTACAGACGGTCAAAATGCACATTGCCGACCATAATGTATTTGGTGTGGATTTAAACTCGATTGCGGTTGAACTTGCTGAAGTTTCTTTATGGCTAAACTCGATTAATGGTTCGAATCAGGTACCTTGGTTTGGTTATCAGCTATTTAATGGTAACTCGCTGATTGGTGCACGTCGTCAGGTGTATGACGAGAAGCAGATTAAAACCAAAGTCAAAGCGGATAAATGGTTTAACTTTGCACCGAAGCGTTTAGCACCTGAAAGTTTGGCCCGAAAAAAATCAGATCGTGCTGAGACAGAAGTGTATCACTTCCTATTACCTGATCCAGATATGGCAAACGTAACAGATCGTGATGCCAAAGCATTAAAGCCCGAAAAATTTGAAACGATTAAAAATTGGCGTAAAGGCTTTTTATCAAATTTAGAAGCTTGGGAGATTGAAACGCTACAACAATTTAGCGATGTGATTGATGAGCTTTGGGCACAGCATGTCCAGACTTTAAGAGCCGACCGTGCCCGTACGGAAGATCAATTTAAAATTTGGGGGCAAGCGTCTAAAGGTCAAACCACGACCACTGCTGCTAAAGATGAAATCCATGCCAATGGTATTTTTAACCACGATGCGCCAATTGCGACGCCGTATCACCGTTTGAAATTGGTGATGGATTATTGGTGTGCGTTATGGTTTTGGCCTATTGAAAAAGCAGATTTACTGCCAGACCGTGCGACATGGATGATGGAGCTTAAGCTGGTACTGGAAAGTGAAGTGTATGATTTCCATCAACCTGAACAAGGTGGTTTTGATTTTGATACAGCAGTCGTAGACACACAGCCTGCATTAACGGGTTTTGAAAAGCCTCAGCATGATTTGTTTGGTGATGATCAAATCAGTTTAACGGTACAAGAAGAGAAGCTCAGCCAAGTTTTAACTGCGAAGGGTGAGTTGCATTTACCTAGTCTTTACAAACAACATCCACGTTTACAACTGGTAAAAGAGCTTGCAGATAAGTTTAAGTTTTTCCATTGGGAGCTGACTTTTGCGGATGTATTTGCTGACCGTGGCGGTTTTGATGTGATGTTGGGGAATCCGCCGTGGTTAAAAGTGGAGTGGAATGAAGGAGGCGTATTAGGTGATTACAACCCTGAGTTTTTAATTAAAAACTTTTCTGCGACGAAATTACGTGAACGTCGAAAGCAAGAATTCGAACTTAAACCAGCATTGGAAAATGCGTGGTTTACTGAACTAGAAGAAGCTGAGGGTACACAAAACTTTTTAAATTCTCAACAAAACTTTGGAGAGCTTAAGGGGCAAAAAGCAAACTTATATAAATGTTTTATTCCACAGTCTTGGAGATTGCTTGAGTCTAGGGGGGTGTGTGGATATTTACACCCAGAAAGTATTTATGATGATCCAAATGGAAAAGAATTTAGATCATTAATTTATAGTAGATTAAAGGCTCATTTTCAATTTCAAAATGAGAAAAAACTATTTCCTATTGGGAATCAAAGTAAGTATAGTATTAATATTTATGGTGAAATAAATAATAAAATTTCTTTTTTAAATATTTCTAACTTATTTCATCCTAATACAATTGATCAATCTTTTAATCATAATGGTCATGAGAGTACACCAGGTATAAAAGATGATAAGGGTAATTGGAATATAAAAGGGCATAAAAACCGGATAGTTAAAATAGATATTGATACTTTAAGAATATTTGCTGATTTATATGATGAGGATGGAACTAGGTCAATTGAAGCAAGGTTGCCAGCTATTCATTCTATTGAATTAATATCGGTATTATATAAATTATCTTTATATCCTAAAAAGTTAAAAGACTTAGGAAATAATTATACGTCATCCTTCTTATATGATGAAACTGCTTCCCAAAAAAAGGGGATCATTAAAAGAGAAACAGCATTTACTGAAAACAATGTTGTTAGAATAATTTCTGGTCCACATTTTTATATAGGAAATCCATTATATAAAACACCAAGGAAAATATGTGATACGCATAAATCTTACGATATTATTGACCTTCTCTCAATTAAAGAAAATTATATACCAAGAACAAATTATAAAAAGGTTAAAAAAGAAGAAAGTATTCTCACAAAGGTGAGTTGGATTGAAAAAGGTGAAAATAATGCACGAAGAATGACTGATTTTTACAGACATGTAAATCGTGAAATGATTGCTTCTACATTAGAAAGAACATTAATTTCAAGTATTTTGCCTAAATACGTTGAACATATTAACACGTGTTTATCAACATCGTTTAGAGATACTGAAGATTTGCTACGCTATCAGGCAATGTGTTTATCAATAGTAGTGGATTATCGGGTTAAGAGTACAGGCGTTGGACATGCTAACACTTATTTAATTAATCAACTTCCATTATTAAGCACTAGTAATAAAAAAATGGAATCTGCCCTGTTCGTAAGGGTCTTATCTTTAAATTGCCTAACATCTGAATTTAAAGAGTTGTGGGATAAATCTTGGAGGAGTGATTTTAAGAATGAAAGATGGGTTCATAAGAATTTATTGAATCAAATGTTTTTTGCACACCTATCGCCAGATTGGTCGAACCTTTGTGCATTAAAAAATGATTTTGAACGTAGGCAGGCGTTAATTGAGATTGATGTCTTAGTTGCAATGGAAATGAAACTAACTTTACAGGAGTTGTTGACTATTTACCGTGTGCAATTCCCAGTCATGCAACAGTACGAACGTGAAACCTATTACGACCAAAGCGGACGTATTGTCTTTACCCCATCAAAAGGTCTTGTTGGCGTAGGTCTAGCACGTAACGCAGGACCTCGTGATCCATCGGTCATTATTGAATATTCAGATGGTAAAAAAGAAAGCAAACCGCTAGGTTGGACCGAAGCACAAAAACTACCAGATGGCACAAAAATCCATAGAACCATTTTAGATGACACACAACCGGGTGGACCTGTTGAACGTGTGATTACCTATATCAGTCCATGGTATTTACCAAATCGAGAAGAAGATTATAAACAAGCGTGGGAAGTGTTTACGGCACGATTCAAAGCGCAAGAGGGTGTGTAAAGCATGTTTCCGAGTTTAATTTCAAAAGATATAGAGCAAGCATTAAAAAGTTTTATTACAACAGGTTACGAAACGGAAACACCACACTTTAAGGGTAAATTTGAAGCACTGGTTGATCAAGATGCCAACGGGGAAGCATTTTTTAAAGGACCTTATGTCTCTTTAGGGCTTCCTTTTGCCAAAAATCCGAAAGCGACTTGTCATTTTTTCCCAAACTTTAAAACCGAGCATTCACCGTTTGCCCATCAGGAAAAAGCATGGCAACGCCTTGTAGGTGAAACGGCAAAACCCACTTTAGTGGCTACAGGCACGGGGTCGGGTAAAACAGAGTGTTTTTTATATCCATTGCTGAATCATTGTTTAGAACAAGCAGGTAAAGGCATTAAAGCCATTATCATTTATCCAATGAACGCTTTGGCAACCGACCAAGCCAAACGCTTTGCTGAGGTGATCCATAGTACGCCTGAACTGAAAAACCGTGTCAATGTCGGGCTATTTGTCGGGCAAGATGACAATGCAGCCAGTGGCACCAAACTGATGTCAGCAACGCAAGTCATTACCGACCATGAAACACTACGTAAGACCCCGCCAGACATTTTGCTAACCAACTATAAAATGTTGGATTACTTGCTCATGCGTCCAAAAGACCAAAGTCTTTGGGCTCAAAATAAATCAGACACTTTAAAGTATTTGGTTGTCGATGAATTACATACCTTTGATGGTGCACAAGGTTCTGACTTGGCGATGTTAATTCGTCGTCTAAAAGCGCACTTAAAAACACCGAAAAATCATTTGGTCACAGTAGGGACTTCCGCAACCATTGGTTCTGAAGAAAGCAAAGGGGATTTACTCGACTTTGTCTCGAAAATCTTTGATGCGGAATTTACCGCAGACAGTATTATTGGGGAAACACGGGTCAGCCCAGCCGAATTCCAAGCACCGATTGAGTATTACAGCATCTCTTATGACTTCGATCCAAAACTATTAAACCAACAACAATTCGAATCGGAAGAAGAGTATCTAAAACATCAGGCTTGGTTCTTTTTTGGTAAAGCAGCAGATGGTGGTTTTGACCTTGATCCTAGCGATATGCAATCCCGCCAAGAGTTAGGCTTAAAGTTAAAAAGCCATGCGTTTTTCCTAAAACTGTTGAATGATGCGCAAACGCTTACGCCTTTTTCAAGTCTCGTCCCTGAAGCTAGAACTTTACCACCAAGTTTAAGACCTTATGCGGAGCATATTCTGATGTCATTATTGGCATTGGTATCTCATGCACGTGGTAAAGACTACCCAGGACAACCATTTGTCTCACTAAGATTCCAAGCGTGGATTCGAGAGCTTCGCCGTATTGTCGCCACGGTAAATAAAGACCCTGAGCATGTACATTTACACTTTCATGACGATTTAAAAAAACAAAAAGATCAAGTGGTATTACCCGTTCTGCAATGTTCGGAATGTCACGCAACGTCTTGGCTAGCGGCAGAGAAGATGGGTGATACCCAAATTGAAACGGACCTACGTAAATTGTATAACCGTTTCTTTAAAAACGATGTACAGGCCAAATATCTGATGCCGATTGTTCCTGAACAGTGTCATGATGTTACGGGCGAGGTGAGTTATTTATGTGGTGAATGTTGTCACCAAAGTGGTGTTAAAACAGAGCAATGTAATAAATGTGGCTCTAAAAACGTTGTTTGTGTTGTAGAAAGTGCTGAGATTAAAGAAGTTCAAGAAAAGGGGGTGAATACCACCAAAAAAGAACGGACATGCCCATCTTGTCAATCTCGTAACTCGCTGATTATCTTTGGTTCTCAGGCCGCAAGCCTAACTTCGGTTGCGATTAACCAACTGTTTTCAAATCAACTCAATCAAGATAAAAAAGTCATCGCTTTTTCCGACTCTGTTCAAGATGCCACTCATCGTGCTGGTTTTTATAGTGCACGTACTTGGGAAATGAACCTCAGAACAGGGATGGCACAATACATTGCTAAACATGGCTCAGTGCCTTATTTGGACTTTGTGAATCATTGGTTTGAAGATTATGAACTGAATGAGAAAAACCCAAATGGTTGGACGCATGAAAAATTCATTACTGAATTTATTGCGCCTAATTTAGAGTCTCGTGAAACGTATATTGATATGAAAGAGGGTAAAAACCCTCAACTTGCTCAATTATTGGCAGATATTAAACGTCGTCTTGCATGGGAAGCACTGCACGAGTTAGGTATTAAAAGCCAAACTGGGCGTTCTTTACGCCGTACGGGGGTGGCAACTCTGTATTGGGAAGCAACTTTAGTTCATCAAGCAGCGAATCAATTAAAAGATGATGCACTTAATCACTTGGGATATGAGCTGTCTGAAAAACAAGCGCAACAAGTACTGTGGGGCATCTGCCTAAGGTTACGTAACCAAGGCGCGATCTATCATCAACTCTTAGAGGGGTATGTCGAGCGTGGCGGTGATTATTATATTTTAACCAATGACAAGACCTTACCAACTTTTGGTTCACACTCGCAACTACCTGTATTTCCTGCAAGTGATAAATGTAAGAATTTTGAAAGTATTACACTTAAAAAAGGTCAGAGCTGGTATGAAAAGTGGCTGACTTTGGTTGTACATACAGAACAATTGGTGGCTAAAGACTTTTATAGCAATTTGTTTGAATATTGCTTAAAAGCATTGCAATGCGTGGACTTAGTGGTTGAACGGGTGATTAAAACCAAAGATGCACGAGTTTGGGGCTTAAATCCGCAAAAACTATTTGTTGCTCATCAGCTCAGCACGTTCACCTTACGTGCTTCAGATAGTTTAGATCTATCTCAAGGCCATGGGGAGCTGAATGTTCCACAGCAATGGGATGATGAGATTGAAGATCTTCCATCATTGCAGTTAAACGTGAAGAACAACTCGCGGATGTATGTTTGGAAAAAAGATCACCGATCATTGAATAATTTTTATCGACATTTCTACTTGCATGGGCAAATTAATCGTGTAATTGGACATGAACATACTGGTTTATTGTCACGTTCTTTACGTGAAAAAGTTGAAAATCAGTTCAAAGCCAAAGAAAAATCAGGTGAACGTAAACCTTGGTTTGAAAACCTATTGTCTGCGACACCAACTTTGGAAATGGGTATTGATATTGGTGATCTGTCATCGGTGATTTTGGCTTCAGTACCACCATCACAGGCAAGCTATTTACAGCGTATTGGTCGAGCTGGACGTTCGACGGGGAACTCTGTGGCGTTAACGGTTGCCAATGGACAACCACATGATTTGTATTTTTATGCAAATCCATTGCAAATGATGGCGGGCAATGTTGAGCCACCTGCAATTTTCTTAGAAGCTTCCATGGTGTTGAAACGACAATTATTTGCGTACTGTTTTGATGACTGGGGACGAGCAGAACAAGGTAAACAAAGTATTCCAGAAACCATGCAATTGGTGATTGGTGCAGTTAAAACCAATAATACAGACCGTTTTCCATACACTTTAATTGAATACATACGGACCAATCGTGATCGTTTATGGGATGAGTTTAGTGAATTACTGCCTCCTACAATGAGTGCAGATAATCGTGAGCGACTCAAAAAAGTAATCATTAATAATGAAGCTGAAGAAGAGCAAATTGAATGGGTTTTGATTAATCGAATTAAAGAGTTAGCAGAGGAAATCAATCGTTTAAATGAGCAGAAGAATGCATTAGAAAAAACGCTGAAGAAAACTGAAGCATTACCTGATGATGAAGAAAAGAAAAAGAAATTAGAGGAGCTTCATCAGGAAATTACAGGTGTGGCAAGGCTTAAACGTAATATTTATAGCAAAGCGACATTTAATTTTCTAACAGATGAAGGCTTACTCCCTAACTATGCTTTCCCTGAGGAAGGTACGACATTAAAGTCTGTCATTTTTAGAAAGTCTTCAGATCCCTCGAGTGCTTCACCGTATCATTCCGAAGAGTATGAATATACACGACCAGCTCATGCAGCAATTAGCGAATTGGCACCGAATAGTATTTTCTATGCGTCGCATCACAAGGTTGAGATTACCCGCGTCGAAACGGCAAAGGGTAAAGCCATTGAAATGATGCGAATGTGCCCAAGCTGTAGTTATCATGAGACGGTGGGTTCAATGGTCACGGCATCAAGTTGTCCCCGTTGTGGTGATATTCAATGGGCAGATGTAAGGCAGCAGTTTCCAGTATTGAAATTGGTGCAGGTGTATGCCAATACATTGAAATCTAAGGCGATGCTATCTGATGATAGTGAAACACGTGAACCATTATTCTTTAATAAGCAGATGCTCGTGGATGTTGATCCGCAGGATGTGGAACTTGCATATGCTTTTGAAAACGAAGATCGACCTTTTGGTTTTGAATTCGTTAAAAAAGCAAAATTTATTGAAATGAATTTTGGTGAAAGTACGGGCTCTACTGACTTAACCTTTTACATCGCTGGTAAGGAGTTAGAGCGCCCAGGTTTTAGAATCTGCAAGGAATGCGGCACTGTACAAGATAAAAAAGGCCCTGCAAAACATCAGCACTACTGTAGCTTTGCTAAAAATCAAGATGAAAGTGGCATTGAACAATGTCTGTATTTGTACCGACAATATGTTTCAGAAGCCATCCGTATTCTTATGCCGAGTATGGCTGTAGCAACGCCAGATGAACAGATCAACTCTTTTGTTGCAGCAATGCAGTTAGGCCTTAAAAAGAAATTTGGCGGCAAAGTCGATCACTTACAAATTATGATTTCTGAACAGCCTGTTGCTGGTAGTGACTTTAGAGAACGCTACTTAGTAATTTATGACAGCGTTCCTGGTGGTACGGGTTATTTACATGAATTGCTCGCGGACCCAAAGCATTTGTTAGATACATTTAAAGCAGCCCAAAAAGTAATGGCTGAATGCTCATGTCAACATGTCATTCCTGAGGTGGATGGTTGCTATCAATGCTTGTATGCCTATCGTAATTCCTACGGTATGGAAAGCACTTCACGTAAAGTCGCTTTGAATATGTTGCATGAGTTATTACGTGATGATCCGACATTTAAAAAAGTTGAACACTTAGGGAAAGTGAAAAAAGTGGTTTGGGAGGATAGCCAGCTAGAAGTACGCTTCCCAGAAGCAATGAAAACATTTAATGAACCAGAATTACAACCCTTTGTTGGTGGTAAGAAAGTCAGTGTAAAAGTTGATTTGATCAAAGGAAATAAGGCATATCATTTAAGTATTGATAAAGAACAATACCGTATGGAAATGCATGTCCAATTGGGTCCATCACAGGGCGTTGCTTATGCTTGTGAGCCAGACTTTATTATTTACCCAGAAAATAAAGAAGCAAAGAAAGCAGGCTTTAAACCGATTGCAATTTTCTTGGACGGTTATGAGTATCATGCACAAAGTGTGCATGATGATTTACTTAAACGTCAGGCACTGCTACGTTCAGGACAGTATTGGGTCTGGTCTCTCACATGGCACGATGTGGAATCTAGCTTTGCAAAAAATGAAGTTAAAGTTGCCAATGTATTTCCAAGTGTTGTGGAAGAAACATCAGCATATACTAGATTGAAAGGAGCACATGAACAAAAATTGAAGCCATATACGCTCAATGATTTACAACTTAATAGTTTTAATTTATTGATGAAATTTTTAAGTCACCCAAATACAGAAGATCTGCAAAAATTAAGTGCTTTACAAGCTCTACGCTTAATCGACCCGAGGCATAAATCAGATCAAAATTTAGCTCAATGGAAAAATTTTACTCAGTATTTTCCTTTGGAGTTTAATGAGCTTTCTCAATCTAAGTCACTTCTTTTGGCAAATATATTCGAACTTGGTCATACCGAAAATCAGCTTAAATTAGCGTATGCTGCAGGTACTGGCATTATTAATAGTCTGGATTTAAACGAACTCATGATTGGTATTCAAGTCCAATTAGGTGAAAAAAATCTCGAAGAAACTAAATTGCTGTGGATGAAGTTGTGGCAACTCATGAATTGGTTTCAGTTTTGTCCAAATCTATATGCTGGAGAAATTAAACATACGAATGAGGGTGTGCATTCAAAATTGAACTGGGATACACCATCCGTATCGAATCATGATGATTGGTCATTTGTATTCGAAGAAGCCTCAGAAGTCATGCATCCACTGTTATATGCATTAAAAGATCAGGGTGTTTCTATGCCTTTAGTTGGCTTTGAATTAGAAGGATCTAAAGGTGAAATTCTGGCAGAAGCTGAATTGTTATGGAAAGATCAAAAAATCATTGTGCTTTTGCCATATCAATTCGATGACAAAGAAGTATTCGAACAACAAGGGTATTACGTATACCTATTTGAAAATAATTTGGAAATATTAGTAACTGAATTGGGGGATAAGCTATGAAAACAAATTTAAAGCTGGCTTTTTCTGATGGATATTTTGCATCACTGAATAAATTGCCATCCAATATTCAGGCAAAAGTAAACCAACAGATTATGAAGTTTATGGTCAATCCCTCTTTGCCTGGTTTTAATCTAGAAAAATTACAAGTTGTCAAAGATGATAGCTTTAGATCATTACGAGTAGATCAGACCTATCGCATCATTGTCTCCGAACAAGGCAATATTCTGTTATTGCTTTGGGTTGATCACCATGATGATGCCTACACATGGGCGAAAACGCATAAATGTAATATTAATGCCGAAACAGGTGCTATTCAGCTTTATCAAAGTGAAGTCCAAGCAGTGGTAATAGAGTCTCAGGAGACTTCGGAAAGTTTATTCAATTCTTTACGTGATAAGCAATTGATGAAACTAGGGGTGCCAGAAGATTTAATCCCTCAAGTTCGATTAGTGCAAACGGAAGAAGATTTGGATCAGTTACAAACCAATTTGCCACAAGATGCCTATGAAGGCTTATTCTTGTATCTAGCAGGGCAAAGCTACGAGTCCATTCTTGCTGAGCGTGAAATTGCTGAAGATAGTCAATTTAGTACGACCGATTTTGAGGCTGCACTGGCTAGGGATCAGTCATTAGCCAAATTCTCTGTGGTTTCTGGTGAGACGGAATTGGAGGAGATGCTAAGTGCATCGCTAGAAAAATGGCGTGTTTTCCTACACTCATCACAACGTAAACTAGCAACAGGACATAAAAAAGGACCTATTCGTGTTTTAGGCGGTGCTGGCACGGGTAAGACGGTAGTGGCTATGCACCGAGCAAAATGGTTAGCGGAGAATTTAACTGATCCCAATCATAAAATTCTATTTACAACTTTTACCAAGAACTTAGCACAAGATATTGAAGATCAGCTTAGAAGTTTATGTGGAGAGGCTTTACTGCAAAAAATTGAAGTCGTGAATTTAGATCGATGGGTTCAGTATTTCTTACGTAAACAAAAATATGATTTTGAGATTGTCTACAGTCGAGAAAAGTTAGATGAGCATTGGAAAATGGCCTATGCAGAAATGTCACCAGAATTGACATTAAGCTTAGAGTTTTTCAAAGAAGAATGGTTGCATGTAATACAACCACAGGGCATTACCTCACTTGAGGAATATAAGCAGGCACGCCGTGTAGGACGAGGTACACGTTTAAGTCGAGCAGATAAAATTAAAGTTTGGGATGTTTTATCTGAATATAGACGTTTGCTGAATCAACATGGAATCAAAGAAATATCAGATGCCTATCGAGATGCAGCAGACTTTATCAAAGTAAATGGTATAGATTTTCCTTATCAAAGTATTGTTGTGGATGAAGCCCAAGATATGGGACCACAAGCATTCAAGTTGTTAAGAGCGATTGTGCCAGAGCAAGAAAATGATCTCTTTATTGTTGGTGATGCACATCAACGTATTTATGATCAAAATAAAGTAGTTTTGAGTCAAGTTGGGATTAATGTACGTGGGCGATCAGCTAAACTCAAAATTAATTATCGAACCACGGATGAAATTAGAAAGTTTGCAAGCGCAATTCTAAATGATATGCCAATAGATGATTTGGATGGTGGTGAGGATGATAATACTTTGTATAAGTCTCTGACGCATGGACCAGCACCTTTTATCTTTGATAATAGTCAAAATTTTGAAGAACAAATGCAAAAGGTATTTGCTTTTATTGATCAGTCATCTTATCCATTAGAGAGTATTTGTATTGTTGCAAGAACGAATGCGGAAATAGATAAAATTGCTCAACAATTTAATGCTGAGAAGCGAAAATTCCATAGAATTGAAACCTCTGAAACACATGCTCCAAAGGATGTTGTAAAAATTGCCACGATCCATCGTGTTAAAGGCTTGGAATTTGATTTAATTGTTTTAGCATCTTGTAATGAGGGGCTTATACCATTAAAGAATGCCGTCGAGCATAAAGCAGATGAAGTGTCTCAGATTGAAGCAGATGCTCATGAGAGATCACTTGTATTTGTTGCTTTAACGCGTGCTAAGAAGGAAGTCGTTATTTCTTCTTATGGGGTGAAGAGTAGCTACTTAGTTTAGTTCGTTTTCTCTCATGAGCAATAGGTAACACGATACCAGAGATCTACATGGTATTAAACTGTGAGCAATGATTGGTGTTTAGATTCTATGTCACTAATTTTACAGAATTTTTAATAATTAGTCGAGAAAAGAGCCGTGGAAGTTGTTGATAAAAATGCATGGGTAAATTTTTATAAAAATACCCTGTTTTCACATATATTGAAATTTGAAGGGAGACAGAATGAGTTAGCTCAAATTTTAAAGGATCTAAAAAAACAAGTTGATCAAAGTTTTAAGTCAGATAAAACACTCGATGAAAATGGCAATATCATTGAGGAACCAAAGCATCATACAGAAATAGATCCCTTTACTGTAATTAGTTTGATCAATGTGGGTACATTGAAGAAAAGATCAACATTGCATAGTGGTTTGCTAAATAGAGATGATTTTCGTGTTGATTTAACTGGCTGTGCCGAATCTGATGCACAAAGTGCATGGTATTACCCTTATAGAGTTAAACAAAATGGTAGTGATATTTACGAAAGACCAAAAGAAATCATATCTAGATTATGGGGATTGTTTAGAAAACTTGCGGAACTTAAAGATATCAAAGAAATAGAAAAAATTATTATTGAAATATTGCCACAAGATGTCATTGGGATTAATAAACTTTCAACCGGCTTATATCGTTGTCGACCAGATTTATTTTTTCCGTTAAATGCGACAGGAAAGGCTTTTCTAGATAAAAGTAAAATTAGTTACACAGATACTGTTGTTGAAACTGAAGATAAAGCTTTACAAGTATGGAATGATTATCTGGATACTTTAAAGCGAATAAAAGAGACATTCAAAGATCAAGAGTTTTATGACCTATATTATCAAGCTGTCGTTGATGTCAATCGTTCAAGATTAAATAAAGGGCATAAACAAGAAGACAATAATTTGAGCACGAAAAATAAAATAGAAACCAATATGCCACTGAATCAGATTTTATATGGCCCACCAGGTACAGGTAAAACGTATGCAACTACAGAACTTGCTGTTCAAATTGCTGCCCCAGATTGGTATGCCTCACTAACCGAAACGGACACAATTGAACATCATAAGGCCATTAAAGAAAAATATGATGAACTAATCAAGACAAAGCAAATTGCTTTTACTACTTTCCATCAAAGTTTTAGTTATGAAGACTTTATTGAAGGTTTAAAAGCATATGTACCTGAAGGTCAAACTAATATTGCCTATAAAGTTGAAGATGGGATTTTAAAAAAAATAGCCATAAAAGCACAAAAGGCAGCGGGGATTAATAAGAATGATGTTTTAGGACTCAATAGTTCACCTAAAATCTGGAAAATTTCATTAGGTGAAACTTGGGATGTAGAACGCAGAAAAAAATATTTTGAGAATAGTGAAATACGTATAGGGTGGAATGCGACTGGCAATTTATTAACTGAGCGTAATGAAGATCAAATCAAGTATTTCGAATCATTAGGTCCTAATGATCAAACATCTTTAAATGATTTTAGTGAAGGAATGAAGATTGGTGACGTCATACTGTGTTTACGTGATAGGAAGAGTATCCAAGCTATAGGTGTTATCAGTTCAGACTATTATTTTGATGAACAAGCCTATGAATTAGATTCCGACTTTGCGCATGTCAGAAAAGTGAAATGGCTAGCAACGGGTATTAATTTCAATATATTAGCTTTAAACAATAATTTTCAATTGGGAATCAAATCGGTACATGAGTTAGCACGTATCAGTTGGGTACAGCTTGTTGAAGAGTTGAAAGCCCAAGATATCATTATTGAAGAAATTCATAACCCAAAGACACTCATAACTAATAGTGTCAATCACGTACTGATTATGGATGAAATAAACCGAGGCAACATCTCAAAAATCTTTGGTGAACTGATTACCCTGATTGAGGATGATAAGCGTGCGGGTAAGTCAGATGCACGTGAATTAACTTTGCCATACTCAAAGGAACCTTTTACTGTACCTTCTAACTTATATTTGATCGGTACGATGAATACGGCAGATAAGTCACTGACACAATTAGATTTAGCCTTGCGTCGTCGATTTGAGTTTAAGGAAGTTGGTCCAGATAGCCAAATTCTAGAGGATATGGAAGCATCGCAGCATGATGTGGATATTCCTCTAATGCTCAAAAAAATGAATCAACGCATTCAATATTTAAAAGGTAAAGATTATCAAATTGGTCATAGCTATTTCATGCCTTTGTGTTCGGTAATGGACGAAACTAAGTATCTGGAAACATTACGACGAATTTTTGAAAATAAGATCATTCCGCTATTGCAAGAATATTTCTTCAGTAATTTAAAACATATAGGTTTGGTATTGAATGATAATCCAGATGATATGGATGAGCGAAAGATAATTCAGGACTTGAATTTTGATGAAAATATCTTTGGCTATGGGCAGCAACCAAAAGGAAATCCATTGTTTGCAGTCGAACTAAATCTAGGCTGCTTTAGTGATTTAAAACGTTTCCAACAGATCTACCACTAAGATGATTACGGTAACAGAATACGCAGAGCTACAGTCTTATCAAAAGACTGTAGTGACTGAGAATACTTTAGCAACAGCAAGTCGTCGTGCTTATATTAGTCAAAAGACTTTGGATTGGATGATTGATAAGTATCAAGCTACTCGTATTGAAGAAACTGATCAGGTTCTTGTATTAGAAGAAGTACGGCGCAACAGTTTTAAGTTAGGTGCTTATGTTGGCTATATACAAAGCCCTTTCAATGAGGAGCAGATTCAGATTTTACCTAAAATTGAATTAGGTGATAGCCAAATTGAAAAATCTAAAAATATATTAAAAAACATGCTCTCTGAGGTTTATGACATACGACCTAAAGAGATGAGTGAAGCTGATTTAACGCAAACTGATTTGCCAATACATGAGTGGATTATTCGACGCTTTTTGGAAGAGCTCGAACAACTTATCCATCATGGGCTAAAACGTGATTACGAGTTAGTACAAGATGTGCAGCCTTATCTGAAAGGAAGGCTATTAGTTCAACAACAGATTAACCATGGAGTAGGTAAGGATTATCTATTTGAAATTGAATATGATGAGTTCCTGTTTAATGGTATTGAAAATCGCTTAATTAAAACAGCGTTAATTTATGCATTAGAAATGACTAGGAATGATCATTCTATCGCAATCGGGCATGATTTTACTGAATTAATGCATGAGATACCAACAAGTCATGATCCCGTTGAAAGCTTAGGGCAATGGCGTGAAGGTAAGTTATTTAGTCAATACGAAGATATAAAACCATGGTGTGAGCTATTATTGCTGAATATCAATCCATCATTTCAAAATGGCGAACGCCGTGGCATGTCTTTACTATTTTCTATGCCACAGCTCTTCGAAAAATATGTGGCGAAAAAGCTACAAACTCAGTTAAAACCTTGCCATAGATTACAGATTCAACCGAGTCGACAAACATTGGTGAGTCACACACCTAAAAATAGAACATTACAAAACTGGTTTGCATTAGAACCTGATTTAGCTGTCTATAAAGGGGGGAACTGTCAGGTTATTCTTGATACCAAATGGAAATTTATTCATCAAGAGAAGGCTAATTCCACTGAAAAATATGGAATCAGCCAGGCTGATTTGTATCAAATGCACGCCTATGGCAATAAGTATTTAGGCCAAAAAGGTCAGTTGATTTTGATCTATCCAAAACATCAAAAATTTACAGTTCATTTGCCACATTTTAACTATTCAGATGAGCTTTGTTTATATGTACTTCCTTTTGATTTGGAAAAAGGTGTCTTGATTGGACAAGAACTTGTAGCAGCTATGATTTAAAGGAATTCTCTAAAACAATGTTATCCATAAATAAGCTAGAAATTGGGCAAAAACTTACAAATAAGGAACTGAACCGTACCGGGATTGTCGGAGACTTTTTATTTAAGTTAGGCCACCTGACCTAATATTTTAATCTTATCATAGTACATTGCTTCAAACTCAGAAGAGGCTAGTAAGTTCTCTTCTTTATGGGATTGTAGACTGGCATAAAAAGCAACTTGAATTGAGTTGGTTTTCTCAATCAATATATGAACTAAAGATTACAGTAGTAATCTTTAGTTGAACGTAAATGAGTGAGGGAAATTTTAGGCTGTTGATTTGCATAGTATTTATTCAACTGCTAGGGCGTGTCATCGATTAACTTTAGAAAAACACCTTTAGTCCCAATTATACTTTTAATAAGTTTAAGACCTTTCAAGGTAAGCCAAGCCATTTCCTTCATCTCATAAATATAAAAAGAAGTAATAACTTGAGCTTTTTTCATACAACAGCATCTAAATTAAATTGATTTATGCATTTTTGGGATAAAAGAGGCACTAGATGGAGCGCGCTTGAGGATGAAATTTTTCCACTATATGGGGAGTGAAAAGCAAACTAAATAGGAACCACGCTCATGGATGAATGTGTTCATAACCCTAATATTCTTGAAGATAGCCAGAGTCATGACAACATGGCTGCTACATCCGATACTGGAAGTGAAGCAAATCATTCTGACTGCAATACCATCACGCATAAAGTTACCTTGAACTTTTC
>NZ_VOYW01000024.1:0-55206 GCF_013420085.1 Acinetobacter sp. YH12027 | reverse complement strand
TGAAAACCTTCAAAATTCTTGCTGAGCGATATCGCAATCGAGGCAAAAGACTAGCATTAAGATTCAATCTAATTGCTGGAATTTATAACTTGGAGCTGAGTGAAAAATGACTTATGAAAGAAATCTAGTAATTATTAAAAAACCAGTATTTAAACCATCTACTCTTTTTATAGGCAAAAAAAACCTCCCATTTGGGAGGTTTTTTTAACTCAATTAACGATTGTTGTTTTCGTCGTCTTGAGCATCTTCAAATTTAGTTTCGCCATCAAAACCAGCATTTTGACCGCCGAAGCCACTTTGACCGCCGAAGCCACCTTGACCACCGAAGCCACCTTGACCACCGAAGCCACCTTGACCACCAAAGCCACTTTGACCACCGAAGCCACCTTGACCACCGAAGCCACCTTGACCACCGAAGCCACCTTGACCACCGAAGCCACCTTGACCACCGAAGCCGCCTTGTTGACCACCGAAGCCAGCAGCGCCTTGAGCACCAGCAGGAGCACCAGCAGGACGTGGGTTACGTGCTGGAACAACAGTTGAAATAGCGTGTTTGTAAACCATTTGGCTTACAGTATTTTTTAATAAAACAACGTATTGGTCGAAAGATTCAATATGACCTTGCAATTTAATACCGTTTACAAGGAAGATCGACACTGGAATACGTTCTTTACGGAGAGAATTTAAGAACGGATCTTGTAAAGTTTGACCTTTAGACATGTTATAACTCCAAAAAATAATAAAAATCAGCGCAAAAGCTACCTTTACTTTTCAATTAAAAATTATCAAAAAGGTAGTCTGTAAATTTTGCTTTATCCGTAGCACTTTCGCAAGTCTTCTTGAGCCTGCTGCGCAGTTAAATATGTAGTAAATTTATGCGTTTCTTGCAAAGATCTTAACCAAGTATATTGACGTTTTGCAAGTTGTCGTGTTGCAAAAAGTGCCTTATCCTCCATTTCACGCTGTTTTTCGCTACTTTGATCACTATTTTTCAAAAAATCTAAAGCTTGACGATATCCAACTGAGCGCATAGAGGGTAAATTTTCATCTAAATCGTATTTTTCAATGAGAGCTTTCACTTCATTTAAAAATCCAATTTCCCACATTATTTTTAGACGTCGAGCTATACGCTCATGTAATTCTAATCGGTCGGGCAATAATGCGTAATTATGAAAATTGTATCGGTATGGTACGTTTTTAGGTTGCTCAGCTTGTAACTGAGTAATGGGTTTACCGGTTAACTTAAAAACTTCGAGCGCACGGATAATTCGTTGCTTATCACTCGGTTTAAATTTTTCACCTGCCAATGGGTCTACATTGCACAATTCTGCATATACAGCATCCCAACCTTGCGACTCAGCTTTGGCTTCAATTTCAGCACGTACGGCATAGTCTGCACTTGGTAAATTTGAAGACAACCCTTCCAATAAAGCCTTGTAATACAACATTGTACCACCGACTAATATCGGTGTTTTACCTCGTGCATGCATATCATCAATCAGCACACACGCATCTTCCACAAAGTTCGCTGCCGAATACACTTCTAGCGGACTGATAATATCAATCAAATGATGTGGATATTTCTCCAACTCAGCTTTACTCGGCTTGGCCGTACCAATATCCATATCCTGAAAAACCAAAGCAGAATCGACAGAAATTAATTCGAATCCACCTTGCTCGTATAATTCACATGCCAAGGCGGTTTTACCGCTTGCAGTTGGTCCCATTAAGTTGATGACCGGCAATTGATTTGACATGTAAAACTACTCTCCCCGAGCAAAAAGTTTATCTAGCTGTGCCAATGGAAACGCACGCCACGTCGGACGTCCATGGTTACATTGGCTGGCAAATTCAGTTTGTTCCATCTGACGCAGTAATGCATTCATTTCAGATAGACTTAAAATACGGTGTGCGCGTACAGCGCCGTGACAGGCCATGCCTGCCAATATTTGATCGCGCTTTTGTAGTAACCCTGCAACCTGATCACTTGGGTCTAAATCATTTAATAAATCTGGAATCAGCGCATCAAAGTCTGCTTTATGCAAAATGGCAGGAACACCTCGGACAATAACTTGCTCATCGCCATATTGATCTATTTCTAAACCTAGGCGTGCCAATTGTTCTTTGAGCTCATCGACGCGCATCGCTTGCATCCTACTGATGCTCACGACTTTAGGAATCAGCAATTGCTGCGATGTCCAAAACTCAGGTTTATCCCAAGCAGTTTTCATTTGTTGCAAAACAATGCGCTCATGTGCCGCATGCATATCAACAATGATTAAACCTTCGGTGTTTTGGGCCAAAATATAAATACCATGCAATTGCGCAATGGCAATCCCCAAAGGATGCTCATCGACTTTCTGCTGAATATGTTCAGCCAATGCGGTATCCGGATCATTTAACGACTCAGTTTGACGTAAAGGCGCCAAATAACTTTGCAATGCATTATTGAGCTGTCTGGAACCCGCTAAATTTGACTGATATCCAGCACTATTGTTCGACGCATTTGAATATTGCTGTGTATAAGCTTCCTGCCCTGTTGGCGCATGATTAGAAGCATATTGCACTGTTGCAGGTGAACTAAAGTCAGTGAGTCCGCCTGAGATCTCTGGACTGACAAAATTTGAGCCTTGCTCTGCAACTGGCTGAGATTGATGTAATGAAAATTGTTCCTGATGACGCGGCTGCGGAATAATATTTTCATGTGCCTGCCCGTCGAGTTTCATTGCAGATGACAATTCGGCTGTCGCGGTTTGAAATTGCGCTAAAGTCGATTTGGCAAAATGGCGCACAAACTCATGTACTTCACGTTGATTTAGAAAACGTATTTCATGCTTGGTTGGATGCACATTCACATCGATATTTTCTGGATCAACTTCCATAAATAACAAATAAGCCGCATGTTGATGTCCATGCAAAATACCGTCATAGGCCATGCGAAGTGCATGTGAAACTGTCTTGTCTTTTACGATACGTCCATTCACATAGACATATTGCATATCGGCTTGCGCACGTGCATCTGAAGGATGACCTAACCACCCACTGAGACGCATATTGACGCTATCAGCATCCATCCAGTACGCATTTTCAGTAAATTGACGGCCTAATAATTGTTGCACCCGCTGAAAACGCAGCGCACCACTATCTGCAATAGGCAAGTTCAGCTTAATGCTATTGTTATGCTCAAGGACAAAACGTATATCAAAATGGGTCAGTGCTAAACGACGGACAATTTCTTCGATATGTCCAAACTCAGTCCCCGGTTTTTTGAGGAACTTACGCCGTGCAGGTACATTAAAAAATAAATCTTGCACACGGATGGTTGTGCCTTGCGTCGCTGCCACAGGCTGAATTTCTTGCGAATCAAATGCGGTGCCATTTACTTCGACCTGATAGCCTACACCGTCATCATTTTGGCTACTGGTCAGTGTCAAACGAGACACCGCAGCGATCGAAGCCAAGGCTTCCCCACGAAAGCCCAAACTGACAATGGCATGTAAATCTTCAGCAGTTTGGATTTTACTGGTGGCATGGCGCATGACCGCCAAAGGTAAATCTTCAGGGTGGATGCCCCGACCATTGTCTATAATTTCAATCAGTGTACTGCCGCCTTGTTCAATACGAACAATCAGCTCAGTCGCCCCTGCATCAATGGCATTTTCCAGTAATTCTTTGACCACAGAAGCGGGACGTTCAATCACTTCCCCTGCGGCAATTTGGTTGGCTAAGGCAGGATCAAGCGTTCGAATGCGGCGGGCACTGATTTCATTCAGCATGGTTAAATTTTTGCTCCAAAGCGTTTTGCAAAGTTTCTGAAGAAGAGCTTAAAGTCGCTGTACGGGTGGTTTCATCCGCAGACTTTTCAATATTAATAATTAAATCAGCCGCAGGGATTTCGTCGCCCCCTTTTGATGGCCATTCAAATAAAAATAGGGCGTTCGGCGTTTCTAAATAATCACGGATGCCCATAAGTTCAAGCTCATAGGGGTCATTCAGACGATATAAATCAAAATGAAAAATATCTTGTCCTTGAATATTGTAAGGTTCAACCAATGTATAGGTTGGACTTTTTACCGCACCTTGATGACCCAAGTGTTGTAAAAAATAACGTGTTAACGTGGTCTTTCCTGCACCCAAGTCACCAATTAAATACGCTACACCCGTCGTAAAATGCGTCGCCAGTACGGTAGCTAAGTTTTGGGTATCGACTTCACTATTAAGTTCCAGACTGAATGAATACTGCATATTACTCACAACATGTACATAAGAATTAAATATGATAGCATCGCACTGGCTAAAATGGATATGTTCACACTACAGATTGAGCATTTTTCATGATGTGTTCTCTGCTTTATTTGCTCAGTTTTTAGATCTTTCTTCATGCACAGTTTTGAATTTACCCCCCCGATGATCAATGGTGTCAATGCCAGCAAAGTCTTCCTTGACGGTCAACACACACATGCCTCTACCGTCTATGCATATTTGTGTGAGCAATTTCCTCATATCCTAGCAGCAGAGTGGCAACAACGATTTAAGGATGGATTGGTCTATGCCGCAAATGGTGACGTTTTAACACTAGACAGTCCTTTTGAAGCCAATCGTCATGTTTATTATTATCGATTCTTAGCGCATGAAATCCATGTTCCTTTTGAACATCAGATTTTATTTGAAAATGATCATTTCATTGTGGCCGATAAACCACATTTTCTCACCATGAGTCCAACCGGTCAGTATGTACAAGAAACCTTATTGGTTCGACTCAAAAAGCAAACGCAGCTTGAACAGCTAACGCCGATTCATCGTTTAGACCGTGAAACTGCAGGCGTGGTGCTGTTTTCCAAATGTGTTGAAAGCCGTGGGCTGTATCAACAGATGTTTGCCACGCGCCAAGTTCAAAAAACCTATCAAGCCATTGCAGCTTATCGAGATGAGTTAAATTTCCCGATGACAACTCGCTATCGTATGGAAAAAGGTCAACCTTTTTATACAATGCAACTAGTAGATGGTGAGCCTAATAGTGAAACCTTTATACAGCTCCTCCAGCAGCATGGAAACCATGCCAAGTATGAATTAAAGCCGCATACCGGCAAGCAACACCAACTTCGTGTGCATTTAAATGCTTTGGGCATTCCAATTCAAAATGACCCCTTTTATCCAGTAGTACAACATAAGGCAGATGACGATTTCAGCCAACCTTTACAACTACTTGCGAAACAGCTTGAGTTTATCGATCCTGTGACAGAGCAGGCTTTTCAATTCAGTTCTGCCTATGAATTGACACTGTAAATCTATTGTCATTACATTAAATTGATAAAATACTGCCAAACTTTCTTGAATTTATAACAGTTTTGATTAGAATAAATGCGAAAAGTTAAGTATTTTAAAGCTTTCTAAGAATATGAGAAAAACTGAAGTCTACCAAATCCGCCTCGATTCACAGGAAAAGAAACAGGCCTTTGCCGTGTTTAAGCAATTAGGCATTACACCTGCACAGGCTGTACGTCTATTCTTTAAACAAGTTGTTTTAACCAAATCGATCCCCTTCTCTATTGAAAACCAAAATATCAATATTGAACAATTGATTAAGTTACGTAAATTAAAACAACAAGAAGCTCAAGCCATTTCAACCACTGAAATTAGCCCTGCGGAATTAGAAATTTTAAATAATGATCCATTATTAGATGATGATCATCTCGACTTGTTTGAAGAGCTCAATGCAATTTTGGGTGAAGGTGACAAAACTTAACACTGTCGCATTTATAAACAATTTATAAATCAACCAATTTCGAAAATTCGATATGCTTCATGCAAGACTGATAAAAATAGCAGGGAGTATAGAAAAAAATGATCGTTCGACGCGCAACAGAAGCAGACCTTCATCCACTTGCTGTTTTATTTGATGAATATCGCCAATTTTATGGCACCTCTTCTAATCTTGATATTTCATATAAATTTCTAAGACAACGTTTTGAAAATAATGAAAGCGTAATTTTTATTTGCTTAAAAGATGATGTGATTACTGGGTTTATCTTACTATATTTGGGCTTTTCATCTGTGGCTTGTTCAACCTACTATATTTTAGATGATGTCTATGTCAGCCCTGTATATCGTCGTCAGGGTTCAGCCAAACAATTGATCGATACCGCTGTTCTCTTTGCACAACATGAAGGTGCGCTTCGAATCAGCCTCGAAACTCAAAAAAATAACTATCACTCGCATCAGCTCTATGAATCGATGGGCTTCATTAAAGATGATGAATTTCAAACTTATCATTACTTTATTCGCTAATGCCTTGCTCGGCATTAAAATACATCATCAACGCATATTAGAAACGAATCTTTCGATCAGTAGATAGCAGACATATTAAGGGGCTTTAATACCGCACATTCATCCTTCAAATGATGACGTATCAAAGCCCAATACCCATTACTGTGGATTTAGATTTTCACGAAATTTCGATTGTTCAATTTGCGCTGCATTCAAATAAATCCATTCACCCTCAGCGAGATCTTCAAGCTTTAATTGTCCAATTTGAGCTCGATGTAAAGTTTCAACTTTATTACCGACAGCCGCCAACATCCGCTTTACTTGATGATAGACCCCTTGATGGACAGTCATTTGTAATTGCTGTGAAGCCAATAGCTGTACATCGGTTGCAGCGAAGATGCCTTTTTCGTTTCGAAGCTCCACGCCTTGTTCTAATTGTTGTATTTGCTCAGGCGTCACAGGATCTGCGGTATGCATCGAATACACTTTGGCAACATGCTTTTTAGGGTGTGTAAGCGCTTGTAGATATTGACCATCATCCGTGAGCAGCAACAGTCCCGTGGTGTCTTGATCCAGTCGCCCGACGCATTGCAGACCACGATTTAACAGCACATCATCAAATAATTCAAAAACACTAAAATGATGGGTTGCCTGATGCGAACATTCATAACCTTGGGGTTTATTTAACGCAATATAGATATGCTCACGATAGACATAGTCCTGACCATGCACACTGTAAGTTAAATCATTCAAGTCCAGTTTTTGCTTTGGATTATCTACAATCTCACCGTGTATTTCGACCGCACCATTTTTAATCAACTGTTGGCAATATTTACGCGAACCAAAACCTTGTGATTGCAGCATTTTTTCCAAAAACATAGAACAACCTAATAAACACCATATATTGCTATTTTATACTGAACCACGAGCCAACTTGCAGGAAAAATAGCGGAAATGATCTTGAACGCCAGTTTTTAATGTTTCTGCGCTACACTATTGATTATTTATTGAAGTTTCTCACGAATATCCTATGTCTCAGTTGGATTTAAATCTGATCGTGTTATTGGTGTTATTGGCTTGTGGCATCTTTAGCCACAATACAGCGATCACCATAGCAGCAGGTGTCTTGATTGTTTTCCGCATCACGCCTTTAAGTGAATTTTTCCCCTATCTGCAACAATATGGCTTAAACATTGGCATTATTATTTTAACCATTGGGGTACTCACGCCGATCGCTAGCGGAAAAATTCCTGGTGATTCGATTTTAAAATCCTTTTTAAGTTGGAAATCCCTCGTCGCAATCGCCATTGGCATCTTTGTCGCATGGCTAGGCGGACGTGGTGTCAAACTGATGTCAAATCAGCCAGATGTGGTTGCCGGGCTATTGATTGGGACAGTCGCAGGTGTTGCGATGCTGCGCGGTGTACCTGTCGGCCCACTCATTGCAGCAGGCATCTTGTCGCTACTGATTGGGATTAAACAATAAGGCTGTTGCTGACATAGCGGTTTAACAAAATTTTAATTTGAGCCATGCTGCATTTGAAATAAACGTCGACTAAGCATGATTCCAACGAATGATAATGCTGACATCAAGATCCCCGCCCAAAACCACGCTCCAGTTTGTGAAACCACAGTGGCAATCACAGGTGGCAGAACAAATTGTGATATGGCAGAGCATTGTAAAATCATGCCGACCGTCGTACTAATTGCCGCAGGATAAGGTGCAAAATGTAGTGCTTGCGCAAAAACCGTCGCAGCAACTAAGCCTCCAAAAAGCGAAAAACTAAACACCGTTAAATATTGCAGTAAAAACGGTAACGCATCTTTAGAGAGATAAAACCCTAAGGAGCAAATGATCAAAACAGCAAAACCCAGTTGGACTAAAGTTTTAGCTTGAAAACCACGCTGTAATAACAGTCCGCAACCCCATGTGCCCACAGCATTCGCAACGGCAACACTGGCTGTTAAAGCACCCGCCAGCTCTGCTGAAATTTGATTTTGCGCATAAATCATCGGTAAGAAGCCCACCAATGCAAACCACTGCCCTGCATATGTCCCAAAAATGAGCGCCAAAAGCCATGCTGCAGGATGTTTCAAAGTATCTCTAATGAGACCAATAATAGGTGTTGTATTCAGTGCCACATTAGGCTGAGGAATAAACATAGCGATACAGAGTAGTAATGCTGCAGTAATCATAGCGAAACTGAGCCAAACCACACTCCAACCATATTGAGCAATTAGAAATGGCGCAACCAATAAGGCTATGCCCATACCTCCGCCCATATAAGCACTCCACAGTCCCATCTTTGCGCTGATGTGCTGTAGCGGTACAAGCTGACGGATAAATGCAGGCCCTGTGAGTGTCACCAATAAGAAGCCAAATCCTTCTATGACACGCAGTAGCAACAAGACATCAAAGCTTTGTGCAAAGCTCCCCCATGCACTTGCTATCGTCAATAGACTTAAGCCCAATAAGATACACAGTTTAAATCCAATTTTTTGGATATAACTACCAATCAACAATGCAAAGCACATTCCTGCACCCTGTACTAGTGAGAGCAATAAACCAGACTGAATAAAGCTAATACCAAGTTGCTGTTGTAATACAGGTATTGCGGGCGGTAATTTCCCGATATGCATTGCAGCAACAAAACCTGCCGCAATAATGAATAAATCTTTTGACATCCCTTTCATTGAATTGTCATGCTCTTTTCGCCATGCAATAGTGCACAGCTTAACAATTCAAAATATTATTTTGAGTCAAAAAACAAATGACCTTAGATGATTTTTCAATTATTTAATCATCTTGCACCGTCACATGCTAAGCGCACTTTGATTTAAATTAAACAATGATATTCCGTGATGTCATCTGCAATTGTTTGAGACAACACGTATTCCCATCAAAAATGTTTTTTCTGATACTTTCAATAATTTGGCGGTAGTGAAGGAATTCACCTGCATAACAATTAGTGAATTATTTAAGCAGTGAGTTATTCAATATTTACTTGTTTCCGTTCACGCTTATTGGCGTACATTTTCAAGTCTGCCATTTCGACCAATTGATCGATGGATTCGGCATCCTCTGGAAATAAAGCCATGCCAATACTGGCACCAATTTTCAAGCTCATTTGCTCGAATGCAAATGGCAGTCCGCAACTTTCTGCGATTCGATTCATCGCCGTTTGCGCACGCTCTAAGTTGGCAATATTGGTTAAAATCACAGCAAATTCATCACCACCCAAGCGTGCAACCAAGTCATCTTGACGTGTTTCACGCAAAATGCGCTGTGCAATTTCTTTCAGTGCAGCATCCCCAATGCGATGTCCAAACTGATCATTAATCGGCTTCAGACCATCCATATCAATCATCAAGATACCTAGCACTTTTTTCTGCGCACGTGCTTTTTCTATCCCTTGGCGCAAAAAGTCGACAAACAAAGCCCGATTGGCTAAGCCTGTTAAGCTATCTTGAGTCGCCAATTTATATAACTCTGTCGCACCGAAACGTGTCGCATGGTACATCGCCGCAGCGATCAACTCAGACATCAAACTCAATATATGTAAATCAGCTTCCTGAAAGGCATCGACTTGATCAGAGTAAATCTTTAAAACACCGACACCTTCATCACAGTGAATCAATGGCACTACTGCCATCGAACGCAATCCAACACGTTGACATGCCACGCGATCTACCCGTGCATCTTTTTCCGAATCTTGGCAATACAGTGTTTGTTTTTGTGCAATACATAGACCTGATAAGCTGTTTTCAATATGTAGTCTTAAACCTAGTAAATGGCTCGCCCCACCAGACACTGCACGATAGACCATATCACCATCTTCAGCCAACTCTACAACTGCACCTTTAGCATGTGTAATCTGCTGCGCCTGTTCTGCGACCACGGTCATCACTGCATTTAGATCTAAACCCAGTTTGGCAATAGCTGTCTGCGTTTGAATCACAGACATGAGTTGAGTTGGTGAGGGTTCTATAGTATTCGGCATGATTGAGTTCAAACAGTGTTCAGTATGAGATACAGCTCAATTCTAAAAATTATTCATCCACTTGTATAGCAATCTTAAAGTGATTTCTGTTCATTCAAGCACTTTAGATACAACTCTTTCAAATACTGCTCTTAAAAAAAAGCACTCAAGGAAAAAACAGAGCAAGCAGAATCATCGATAAATATTTCGAAGGTTAGGGAAAGTCATGATGTATGGATGACCCACGTATTTTACGACTCTCCCCTCAATATTATTTCAAGGCGTAAATTTCACTCTGCATCCATTCTCCGCCTTCCAATTGCACATCGACAGCCACACGTTGATATTCAGCCCCTTCAAATTCATCTAAAGCCGCCCAATGTGCGGCTAAGTTTTCAGAGATAAAAACATAGCCTTCAATGGCTTGACCTGCCTTCGATAAACGAATACCCGGACTGCCCATCGCCGCACCCCAGCCTTTATGTTCTAATTCACCCCAAACTACACCTTTCTTCCACTCGCCACCAATACGCTCCATCACGTGTGCATTGGGCTGACCTAGACGTCATGTCCCGTATACAAAAAGACTCTGAGTCATAGCTCCTCCTTAGTTGGAATAATATTGATTGCGTTTTTGTGAGAATTTGGCCAACTGTTTTAGGAAGCCTTCAAAATAGCTTTTTTCAGCCTCTTCGGTACGATAACCGGCGTACAATGTCCGTCTTAAACCTTCAGGTGAAACACAATCTAAACGTCGAGAGGTCACCCAACCTTTTTGTTCATATTCATTTACCACCCAATCTGGTAATGCCGCAATACCACGACCACTTGCAACCAACTGAATCAGCATCTGGGTCAAATCTGTGGTACGGACGTGTTTAGGCTGAATATTGGCCGGTAAAAATAATTTCGCCATGATATCTAAACGATGTTTATCGACCGGATAGGTAATAAGCGTTTCTTCTGCTAATTCTTGAACAGTCACATTTGTTGCACGAACCAATGGATGCGTATTTGACAGTACCAAACGAGACTCATATTCAAAGATAGGGAAATATTCCACACCTTTTAAATTGATCGGATCTGCCGTAATCAGAAGATCAAACTCGCCCGTTTGTAATAGTTCATGCGGATTGGCTTCAAAGCCAGAGGCAAAGTCTAAATCTACATCGGGGTATTGTTGACGGTAGACATTCAATAACGGCATGAGCCAGTCAAAGCAACTATGACATTCAGAAGAAAAAATAATTCGGCCGGTTTGACCATGCACAATACGTGTAATGTCCGATTGCGCAATTTGAACTTGCGGCAAAATGTCATCGGCAAGGCGTAGTAAACGTTGCCCAACATTCGAAAAGGTCACAGGACGTGTGCGTCGGTTCACCACCTCTACCCCATACCAATGATCAAGCTCTTTCAACTGATGTGAAAGCGCAGAAGGCGTTAAACACAGATCATTAGATGCAGCGACCAAAGAACCATGTTCTCTGAGTGCCAATAATGTTTTGAGATGGCGTAATTCCAACATAATGAGTTCCACAAACGACATACTGAATGAGCTGAAAATCAGTATTTTTAAATTATATTTATCATATCATGATATTTATGAATCATATTCATCATAAATTTTATTTAACTATTTTTTATTCACATGAATATACTTCATCAAGTTTTACTGAATCATCTTTAGCTAATGTGTTTTTTTCACATTACAAATCAGGTAATTTTTTTCCACAATGCGGGCAATATGCATACTGCTCACGCTCCTGCTTTAATGATTCCTCTTTTTGCTCACGTAACAATTGCCAAATAATATCCTGTGTTTGCTCACGGGTTAAACCCACTGTTTTTCGGATTTCTTCGATTTTTTCAGGCTCAAGTACAAAATCAATTTCACGATTTTGAATCAACTCACGAAAACTGAGTTCTAATTGTTGTTTGCGTTGCTCCAATTCATGTGCCAAACCATTGGCTAAAATACCTGCTGGCAATGCTGCCAAGCCAACCCCTAATATCGTAATCATTGCACCTAATATCCGCCCAACAGGGGTTATCGGTGTTACATCGCCATAACCGACCGTCGTTAAAGTAACAACAGCCCACCACATGGACGCAGGAATAGAACTAAAGACCTCTGGCTGTGCTTTACTCTCAACTAAATACACCCCAGCTGCGGCCATAATAATCATAATAAATAAAATAAAAACAACAGCTTGAAATGAACCTTTTTCACGTTCAATGACACGTAACAAAATTTGCAACGACACAAAATATCGAGTTAATTTTAATAAACGCAGTAATCGTAAAATACGTAAAAAACGCAAATCAAAATGGACAAAGAAATTTAGATATGCAGGTAAAATTGCCAATAAATCAATAATTGCGCCACCACTTTTTACCCAATTCAAACGATTACGCCAAGCGGAGTAAAATGGGTCTTTATCTGCAATCGACCAAAGCCTCAATACGTATTCAACACTAAATACAATGATTGAAAAATTTTCAAAAAAATCAAAGTAAACTTGATAAGACAAATAAATATCATTGACCGATTCGAGTAAAACCGCAGCAGCATTACCTAAAATCAGCAATATCAAAGCATAGTTGAGAAAATGACTAAATTTAGTTTCATAATCATCATTATGTAAATTGTTATAGACAAATTTACGCAGTGAATACCATGCACTAAAAGTCATAATTCAAATCGTTAGCAAATTAACTTGCTACAGTGTAAACCATCGCTTAGGAAAAATACGAATCCTTTAGACAGTCTACTGTTAAATCTATTGAACGATATTAACCACACTTTATTCATCAGTATTTTTCGTATGCACCATATATCCATTATTCCACAAATAATAAAGCCAAACGAACTTGGTCATATCCCATGCGTGGACTGGTTAACTCCACAATTGGACGCAACTTAACCGTGCCATCATCATTATAATGTGCTGGGTCTTGTCGTTTCGCCAAACGTTTATAGATTTTACGCACCTGCTCAACCACATCTTCTCCCGGATGTGCCACCGAGATATCCAAACCTTGCTCTTTTTGCAGACGAGCCAAATGATTAATAATCGTAGCTGGTGTTAAACCACGCTCCACAGCAATATCTTGAATTTCATAACCTTCCTCAAACAACTCACGAGTTTGATCTAAAGTCGCTGTGGCAAAGCTTTGTTTCACACCAGTTTTGGCAATTTTCTTTTCATTGCGCTCGATTTCCACTTCATTCAGCGTTCCGCCACAGTGACGAATAAAGGCTTTATGTTGTACGGTTAAATCGGCCTCTGCAAAATTGGTTTCCGCTTCGTCAGAGAGCTCCTGAAAACGTCGATCGGCTTTAATAGCCAAACTGTCGAGTTCTAAGGCTTGTTCATTAAAACCAAGTAAACGCAGACCATCTAATGTTTTTAAACGCGACAATGCCACATAACCCTGACCTTTCTCAAAAGTATGCGTTAAGTTAATTTCAGCCGCTGCAAGGGTCATCCCTTGAGATTTATGAATGGTGATCGCCCAGGCCAAACGCAGTGGAATTTGTTGGAAACTGGCAATGGTTTTACCATCATCATTATCGACAGACCATGTTTCAGGTTCGACCACCAAGGTCGTGCCGTCCGTAAGTTTTACTTTAGGCAAGATGCCATATTCATCATCTTCTTCAAAACCTATCACTTCACCGAGGCTGCCATTGATATAGCCCACGTCAAAGTTGTTTTTTACAAACATCACTTTGGCATTTTTCTTTAAGGTCAAAGTTTCCGGCGCACGCACTGAAGATTTTAAGGTTTCGATCAGTTTATCATTACCATCACATTGGGCATCAAACTGGCGAGATTCTTGCTCAATTTCATTTAGATGTTTATAGTTAATACTATCTACATCCATATTATGGGTATACAAGCGCGTAAAGGTTTCACCTATATTTTGTGAACTTGTCTGCCTTAAAGCATGCAAATGATCGCCAGTAATTTGCTGAGCACGAATCGCATTTAGAATATCATTGAGATAGTCATTACCCTGACGATGTTGTTCGGTCAAATAACACACGCGAAACTTCGCTTCTACCCATGCCTCAGACATAAAGCAAAACTTGTCACGGTTTAATTCACCTTTGCGTCCCACAGGGGGTAACTGGAAGAAGTCACCTGCAACAATGACTTGAATCCCCCCAAAAGCATCTTCACTGTCTTTAAAAAATTTTAAAACTTTATTCACCAAGTTTAATTGCTTGGCATGCAACATCGAAATTTCATCGATGATTAAAACTTGGGCATTTTCCAAATGCTCTTTTAAATATTTACGTTCTTTTAAGCGCTTTAACTCATCTTCGGAAATCGCATCTTTAATCCCAATCCCTGCCCATGTATGAATTGTCATGCCATTCATATGGGTTGCAGCAATCCCTGTAGAAGCCGTAATTGCCACCGGCACTTTGCGCGCTTTTAGATAATTGATGTACTGATTTAAAGTATAAGTTTTACCTGCACCAGCCGAACCTGTTAAAAACACATTTTCGCCTGCTTTGAGCAGCTTGAGTGCAGTTTCTTGTTTCATAAGACCTATACCGTAAAAGAACGGCTATAGCCTAACGATTTTTGACTCAAAAGTTAAGCGCACAACACAGTTTACTAAATCCGTATTTCGCCAATCTTACTTTAAGCTATTGAACCTATTTAAAAATTCTTTGGCGATATTTACTTTTTCTATTTCTGCTTGGGTATTATTTGAATACTCAAGTTGATCAAAAACCAAAATGTGGTTTTGCACATGACAGCCCAAAGTCATCGATACATGCAAAATGGGATGGTACATATGAAAAGCTACATATACTCTTGCAATGATACTGGCGCTATAACTTGACGCTAAACAATGTCGAAAGTGAATAGATTCATCAATAATTCGATCGATGGTTTTTAATTCTTCAAAGACCCACTCTTGAAAATATATTTTGTCTTCTGTTGTAAATGGCTGCCAGACTGTTGTCTCAAATTTACGCTTTAATTGAGTTAACACTTCTTGCTTTTGTTGCTTAGCATGCCAATGCACCGCCTGATGAAAGACCCCATTCCACGTAATATTTTTAGGGACTGTATGACCTGTAGAATAAGTCGCACTAACATAGTCACGCACATATGCATCAAATACAGATACTCTTAAATTAGCATGCTTTAAATAAAATAAATTTCGAAAATCCTGCAGTTGAATTTTATGCTGTCGTAACATACTTAAAAACTGGCGATTTTCTTGGGTTTCTGGACGGATATAATCCATCAAAGCCTGCGGTAAATGCTGCGTACAACGTACTAAATGTTGCAGATAGGCCTGCATAATACGGCTCAAAGGTAGATAGACTTTTTTTATGGCCTGATCCTCCGCGCCTAACACCTGTCGCATTAAGATCAACCACTCATCTAAATACAAAATCGATGGGCTGATCACTACACGATGGTCATCATGCTGCTGATATTTTCGCTGTAAAACAAACTGTAGATTTTTTTCATGATTAAACCAATCATGTTCATGCGCAATCGTATGGCAATTTTGAATAAATAAGCGCGCTGCAACAAATTGAAAATGTTGTAAGGTCTCAAGAATCAATGCGGGATGAATATGCTGCGTATCGACAAAACTTAATGCCGTCACAGCCACTCGTACATTACTGTGTTGAAAATTACGACTCAGCCAATCCAATACTTCGGCTGACTGCTTGAACATCCATCGCACTGCACGGTTGTTATCGAGTAAAGGGAGTTTTCCACATTTTTTTTGCCAAATTGCTGTGGCTTGCACAAAATTACTATGGCTTAATATGTCCTGCTCTGCCCAAACATCCCGATGCATCAAACGAATAAAACCCAACAAATTGGGACGCTCATATGCATGGTCGAGCAACAAAATAATATCTTCTATATGTTCATTTAATTCTTGTAAATTGAACCGATCTTCATAACTCAAACTCATGATCCGGTAAATCGTTGGATCTAAAAATTGTGCTGTAGCAAAACAAATCTCGTCCAAACTATCCATCAAGAGCTGTATCGGCAATATTTCAGCTTCTGTAAGTGAATGAAGCGCAAACATCTGCTCAATCTTTTGCATCAACCAATGTGGTAGACAGATTTGGCATTCGATATACGTTTGTAATAGCGGTGTCTGATAAATCTGCTGCTCTTGCATCAGCTGATCAAAAATTTGCGCTTCAACTGCTGTCATCTGTGCTAAAAACTGCTGAACACGCGCTGGCCCATTTAGATGTTGAAAAATCGACTGTAAGATCAAATGTCTCAACTGCTGTGCTTTTTCCCTAAGCAAGAGTGAATGTTGCGGCTTTAGGTCGCCAGTAAAAAAATACAATTCATGAAATAAGAAATCTTCTATTGTTTCAATACATGGCACTGTCGAATGCAATTCAGCAATTTTGATGGGTCTAAATGGACTTCTAGGAAACTGATATCCAATCGATTCACGACTTTGTAGTTGTAAGGTCCACAGTCCATTACACAGTTGAATGCGGTGCAGCTCTTGTTCAATTTTAAAGATATTTTGTGAATTGAGTGCTGTAGCAAGATCCATTTGCTCTTGATACAACTGCTTTAAACTTGGAGATATTCGAATAAGTTGCCGAGCAATATGCTCTAGCTGCGGGGTCAAGCTTTTCTTTTCCATCTTCCGCCCTAACGATTGTTGAATATTTTTCAACCTTCACTATAGTCAAAGTTTAATGCTCCGACTACTGCCATTAATCAACCAAATAGCTGTACAAAAGGTCAATACAAAGGCATTCAATAAAAAAGTCTAAAAGCTATTGTTGTGACAAAATTCACTATGATTTTGAGCTGTGACGAATAAAAAATGGATGAAGTTGAAGAGTAGTCACTACTATTGGTCTACAGAATGTTGTTCTGCACGGATTTTTTTAAGCTGTTCTATCGCAGTGTAAATATCTTGTTGTAGAGCCTCACGATAACGCTTTAAATCCTCCACACTCTGAATATGACTTAAGCTTTGACGGGGTAAAAATTGAAAATAGAACGGAATGCGCTTGGGGATAATACGTTTGGGTAAAGACGGAATCACATCACCATGACGTAATAATTTATCGAGCTTTTGTATTTTTAATAGTTGTTTAAACCAACGATGTTCAACAATCACACTGGCATCAAAACCCAGTTCAAAGACTTCATCCCCACCTAAAGCAGCAAAAGGCACGATGTCATAATTAAATTCTTGCGCCAGTTTTAAAAAGCCATAACGTTGCTTCCAGATCAGTTGATAGGCTTCTCCTTTTCGCTTCAATACCTCTCGACCGCCACCGGGAAAAACTAAAATGGAATAACCTTGTTGCATCACTGTTCTGACATAGTCCTGAATACCTTGGACTGCACCGAACTTTTTGACCATGCCACGCCAACCGGGCAAATAAAAATGGCTATGATCAGCAATACTGACCACAGCCACTTTATGTTCATTGTAGAGATAATCAATAATCACCGGTGAATCGAGTACACCGTAAATTGTGTGATTCCCTACATACATTGCAGGTTTAGATGCATCGATGTATTCAGCGCCTAAAAATGTTGGCGTGAAATACATGCGGGATAAAGCGCTTAAACGCTTTATCCATTTTGCATCATGTTCAACCTGCAAATGTACCGACCTTAGGCAGCATCATGTTTTTGAACAAGTACAGAACCTACTGAGTAGCCTGCACCAAATGAGCAAAGTACACCGTATTCGCCATGGTTTACTTCATTCGCAGTACGGTGCAATGCAATAATGACACCTGCTGATGAAGTATTGGCAAATTCATCAAGAATGATTGGCACAAGGTCTGGCTGAGCATGTTCTTTACCCACAACCAGTTTCAGAATCAATTCATTCATGCTGGCATTTGCTTGGTGTAACCAGAAGCGTTTTACATCTGTTGCCGCAATTTTATTGTCATCCAATTGCTTAGTGATCATTTTCGCCACTAATGGACACACTTCTTTAAATACTTTACGACCGTCTTGACGGAAACGGTTGTTGTCGATGTCAGCATCGACTTCACTCATATTTAAGTAACCGAAGTTGTTACGAATGTTGTTTGAGAACTGAGTAAACAGGTCAATATCCAACACTTCAAAACCAGCTTTGGTTTCAGTTTCTTCAATGATCGAAGCCGTTGCAACGTCACCAAAGATGAAGTGACAGTCACGCATACGGAAATCTGTATGACCAGATGTGATCTCAACGTTCACCAATAACACGCGACGAGCGCCTGATTTGATCGCGTCATAAGCTTGTTTGATACCAAAAGTTGCAGCTGAACATGCAACGTTCATATCGTAAGCATAACCTTGGATACCCAACGCAGTTTGAATTTCAATTGAAACGGCTGGATAAGCACGTTGAATATTTGAACAAGACAAAATCACTACATCGATGTCTTCTGCAGTCACTCCTGCATTTTCCATCGCTTGTTTAGCCGCAGCAACACCCCATTCCGCTTGTAGCGAAATTTCATCATTTGGACGTTCATGTAGCACTGGGCGTAAACGTTTTGGATCTAAAATACCGCTTTTTTCAGCAACATAACGTGCTTTCACGCCAGACGCTTTTTCGATAAATTCTGCACTTGAACCACGGCGCGCTTCTAGCTCACCGGCTTCAATTTTTTCAGCATTGTCGCTGTTGTACTGTTCCACATAAGCATTTAAAGCTTCAACTAACTCTTCGTTAGTAATTACGTCTTCTGGATGATAAAGACCTGTACCCGTAATGCGGATGCCCATGTAAAACTCCTTTTAGAAATTACCTATATCTTAACTGATTCCGAGCTTATCCCATACTTTTTGCAAGCGGGATGGAGAAATTGGCATCTTGGTCTTCATTGGTTGAGAGAAAATAGAGATGCGTAACTCCTCAACCATGAAATACAATTCTTTAAGGCGAGTGTCATTTTTAAACTTAAATAATTTTTCCATCCATGGGTCAACTTGATCAATGGCAGAATTGTCCCTTTGTAGGTTATTTGGCAAGCGGTCTAAACGCAAGACTAATGCCTTCAAATATCTTGGAAATTCGAGCCACACATCGGAAGTTTTGCCATAAACAAAATCTGAAAGTTGCATCAAATCGAGCTGATCTTCAATGTCATCAATATTCTTTCCAAACACAGAATCATCTAAAACCAATAATTTCCGACGTATATCCTGCCATTGAATATAGGTTTCAGTTAAAACGGCTAATGCTTGTTGCCCATGGGTTAAGAAAGATTTCTTTACATTTAAAATCAGGTTTTGGTACTCCTGCACATTGACAGGTAGCTCATTTATTGCAAGCTGAAGTGTGGCATAAACTAACATTTGCTCTAGTTTGGCTTTGTCACCTAGCGGTGAATAAGCCAATGCCAAGGGTTTAGATATCTGTTTTTTCAACTGACGAACTAAGTCACCCAACTGCATATGAACCAAACGAATGATCCCTTCGCGGTGTTGTTTGACTGCTTCAAATTGGTCATTGAAAGTCTGAATCACCACACCCGATTCATCTTTGGCATCCAACTCTGCAAAGCCTTTGACTGGAACAAGCGCTTGGTATTGTTTCACCACCACACCCGTGACTTTTTGTGATGCTTCGAACACAAAATTATCAGGGAAGGTTTTAAACTCACCTTTTAACTGTTTGACTGGGCTATGAGTTTCCGTACGACAGCGTGCTTTGAGTTCATCTAGATCACGACCTTGCTCAATCACACGGCCTTTTTCATCAATGACTTTGATTAAAGGCAGCAGATATTGCTCAACGCGCTCCCAAGAAAAGTCCTTATCTGTGATTTGCTCACCACGCAGTTGGAACGCCAAGAAACTAAAAATATGCTCGCGCAAATGCACGGCATCGACACGATCCATCAATTTACGCGCTGTATCTGGTATTGGCACCAAGTGACGGCGTTTATCCTTAGGCAATGCTTTAAGCAAGGCTTCAATCAGGTCTTGTCGCCAACCAGGTATACCCCATGACCAAATATTTTCATCCACTTGCGGCAAAGCTTGAACTGGAATTTTGACCGTTGCACCATCTTCATCATGACTTGGGTCAAAACGATAACTTGCAGCCAAATGCAGTTCACCATTTCGTAGGTAGTCTGGAAATTGCTGGGTCGTTGGACGGTCATTCATCCAAAGCGCATCATCATCGATAAATAAATGCCGTGGATTTTTCGGTTCTACAGTTGCACGCCAGTCTTCAAAACTACGACGACTTGCCACCTCTTCAGGCACTTTTGCAGCATAAAATTGGTAGATGGTTTCTTCATCCACCACCAAATCACGACGACGCAGTTTATCTTCAACACGCTCAACTTCTTCGAGTTTTAATAAATTGTGTTTTAAAAACGGCGGCGTAATACCCAAATGTCCCGTCGTCAACGCATCGCGTAGGAAAATTTCATGCGCCGCCGGATGATCCACTTTTTCATAATTAATCTGACGACATGGCTCAATAATCAAACCAAATAAAGAAATTTGATCATAAGCATTCACCACACCAGCTTTTTTCGACCAATGCGGCTCAAAATAATAATGCTTCAATAAATCGCCTGCAGCCAATAGAATCCATTCAGGTTCAATTTTCGCCAACGTTCGAAGATATACCTGAGAGGTTTCAACCATCTCAAAAGCCATGACCCACGGTGTATTGGTTTTATGCAAGGTTGATGCAGGGAAAATACGTGCCTTTTGCTGACGCACTGCCATGAACACATTACGTTCATCGGTTTTGTTGGCAATAAATGAAAGTAAACCCGTTAATAGCGCACGGTGCAGATTTTCATAATTGGCTTTCTTTTCATTAAAGGACAGTTTTAAGCCTTGAGCCAAATCCACCAATTGCTCATGGGTTTTTTTCCACTCACGGAGGCGTAACCAACTCAGGAAATGGTTGCGTGCAAAGGTTCGACGCTTATTTTCACTCATGTCACGGTTAGCGACTAAAGCTTCCCATAATTTGATATAGAACAAGAAATCCGAGTCAGCTTCACGGAACAAAGCATGTTTCTGATCGGCCTGCATTTGTTTATCCGCAGGACGTTCACGTGGATCTTGTACCGCTAAAGCAGCGACAATAATCAAGACTTCATTTAATACACCAAAATGCGCTCCACCCAAAATCATCCTTGCAAGACGTGGGTCGATCGGCATTTTCGCCATTTGCTGACCAATTTTGGTTAAACCACCACCCTTCGCCGGAGGAAGTCCCCCTTTTGTAAAGGGGGATTTAGGGGGATTACTTTCAATAGAATCTCCCCCAACCCCTCTTTGCGAAAGAGGGGCTTTCCCTTTCTCAACCATCGCCCCAAGCTCAATCAAAAGCTTACGACCATCATTCACCAAACGATGATCTGGCGGCTCAATAAAATCAAAGTCTTCTAATTCACCAAAGCCCAAACTTTGCATTTGCAAAATAACCGAGGCCAAGTTGGTTCGTTTAATCTCAGGCTCGGTAAATTCAGGACGACTCATAAAGTCTTCTTCTGAATACAGTCGAATACACACACCCGGTGCGATACGACCACAACGACCTTTACGCTGATTTGCTGCCGCCTGTGATACAGCCTCAATCGGTAGACGCTGTACACGTGAGCGATAGTTATAACGGGATATCCGAGCAAAGCCACTATCAATTACGTAGCGAATATTCGGTACGGTTAAAGCCGTTTCTGCCACGTTGGTGGCAATAATAATACGTCGCCCACCACCCGATGGATTAAAGATCTTTTGCTGTTCTGCCAAAGCCAATCGAGCATATAAAGGTAAAACTTCGGTATGACGTGGCCCAAACTTTTGCAGTGTTTCCTGTAACTCACGAATTTCTTGTTCAGTGCTGGCAAAAATCAAAATGTCGGCATGTTCAGGATGACCTTTTTCCTGCGCATCTTGAAAACATTCTTCTACTGCCGAAACCACGGCACGGGGTAAATTTTCTTCAAAATCGTCAAATTCATCATCATCACTGCCGACAATGCTCAGCTCTGAAATCGGACGATAACGCAACTCTACAGGGAAGCTTCGACCTTCCACCTCAAAAATAGGTGCCCCATTGAAGTAATTAGAGAAGCGGTTTACGTCTAATGTCGCGGAAGTAATAATGACTTTGAGATCTTTACGACGTGGCAAGAGCTGTTTGAGATAGCCCATGATGAAGTCGATATTTAGCGAACGTTCATGCGCTTCATCGATAATAATCGTGTCGTATTTATTTAAGAATCGGTCATTGGCCAGTTCAGCCAATAAAATACCGTCAGTCATCAAACGCACGATGGAATCTTGTGAACCTTGTTCATTGAAACGAACTTTAAAGGAGATCGACTCCCCCAGCTTTTCGCCCACTTCTTCTGCAATACGTTGCGAAACACTACGCGCTGCCAGTCGACGAGGTTGCGTATGGCCAATCAAACCCGTTAAACCACGACCGGCAAGCATGGCAATTTGCGGCAACTGTGTAGTTTTACCCGAACCTGTTTCACCTGCCACAATAATCACTTGATGCTTTTGAATCGCGTCAATCAGTTTGTCTGCATACTGCGTAACAGGTAAGTCTTGATTTAATTTAATATTTGGGATGCGGGCAATCCGTTCGCGCACTTTCGCATTCGACTTTTCAAACAAATCTTGAAATTTTTCAGGATTGGCTTCTTTGCCTTTTTTCAGCCGACTTAAGCGATGGCGATCACGAACCATGACCAATTGATCGACATTTAACTGACTTGGCACAGATGCATTATCCTAATAATTAAAATAGAACCGAATATTTTACGCTGTATGTAAAAATAGTGAAAGATGAATCTATTTTTTGCGTGCCTGAAACCAATAGATGAAGCCGAACAGAATAAAATGATAAAAAACTAAAATTACGGCCAATAACCAATAATTGCCACATGCTTCTATACTGTCATGTAATAGCTGATAAAATGGCACTGTATAAGACACACTCAACGGCACAATTAAAAACATCAATAAAATGAAAGAGATGATCAAAAAATGATGAACAGATTTTGCTAAGCACAAAAAGAATTGAGAATAAAAAGCAAATCAACGCAATAAAAATAAATAAAAGAGGTTCATCCGATGAAGAACCATTCATTTCAGCATAATAATTAATTTGATTCGGGCTAGCACCTTGAAATGAAAGCACATTCTTGATTCATCCAGTACAGAATAATAAAGCCACATGCTGACTAGAATACGCAACTCAAGCTTATCCATTTGGATGCTTTATCCATTAGGTTTCAGTCCCATAGAAAATATAAATGATACTAAAAACAATAAATATACTCTGCCCGATCACCCATGCGAACAACCAACCATTATGACAATAAACAATACTGTCATAGATAATTTTTGAAATTGAAGCAGTTTCTATCATTAAAATGATGATGAATTGAAAAATCGCATATAGCCATAATATAACCACATACCAAGCACGTCTAAATGATAGCAACAGTGGGGAAAAAAAAGAAGATTCCAACGATTCCCGTGGTACTCAATAGCGTAGGATCATCTGATGAAGTTCCTAATAGTTCATTAAAATAGGTCGCTTTTTGAGGTTGCAAGTATTCATAGATACATAAATTTGTACCTGTGTCTTCAACTTTAAGAATACATAGTGATGCAAGTGCAAGACTGAGAATGGCAATGATACGAAAAAATTGACTAAGCACTTGATCAAATCTGGAATCATTTTATGTTCATGCCATCTTATATGAACAAATTCTATAATTTGAAATATTTTTTATAACTTTTTTAGAGATCACCCTTGAAATCTTATGCCACAAGCATCATGTTGGTTACAGACTTTGAAAAGATGATTTTGTCATTTTACTTTCAACTTTATATGGCATTGATATGGCTTATATCGAATGAAATAATGATAAATAATCGTTATTGCTGAAATAGTTCTGGAGTGTACTAATTCGGATTTTCCGATATTAGTTATGTAAAAATACTATTTCAGCAATAAGAAAAATTTCTGTACCCTATTGGAAATCAAAAACAAACCTCAATCATGGAGACAATGATGAGCTTAATTAATACTGAAGTTAAACCGTTTAAAGCACAAGCATTCCAAAATGGTCAATTCATCGAAGTAACTGAAGCTGATCTTAAAGGTAAATGGTCTGTTGTATTCTTCTACCCAGCTGACTTCACTTTCGTTTGCCCAACTGAACTTGGTGACCTTGCTGACAACTATGCAGAATTCCAAAAACTAGGTGTTGAAATCTACTCAGTTTCTACTGACACTCATTTCACTCACAAAGCTTGGCACGATTCTTCAGAAGAAATCAAAAAAATCCAATACGTAATGGTTGGTGATGCGAACTGGACTCTTGCTAAAAACTTTGACGTATTAATCGAAGCTGACGGTCTTGCTGATCGTGGTACTTTCGTTATCGATCCAGAAGGTAAAATCCAAATCGTTGAAATCAACGCTGGTGGTATCGGTCGTGATGCTCAAGAACTTCTTCGTAAAGTTAAAGCAGCTCAATACGTACACGCTCACCCAGGCGAAGTTTGCCCAGCTAAATGGAAAGAAGGCGACGCAACTCTTGCTCCTTCAATCGACCTAGTTGGTAAAATCTAATCTGTATTAGATTGAACTGATTCAAAAACCACGCTTTTAGCGTGGTTTTTTTATGCCTATTATCTGCGAGTATATACCTCCATACACCCTACGCAGTTCACACTTTATTCCTACAACTTTAACGCTCAAGCACATTCCACATGTCTGTAGATATTCATCAAGTTAGAGCTTACACAAATATAATAAAAATGCGCCGCAAACCCGATTGTCTAGGCTTACATCTTTGCCAGTATTTCAGTATTTTTAACATGAATTTTAGGTCAATTGCTTATTTCAGGAAGATGTAAGCCCATGAAAAAATATTTCGTCTCGATCAGTTTAATTTTATGTTCGTTTACAACTTTTGCTGCCGTGAACTGCGAAGGTGAAATTAAAAACCAAAGTATTCGTGAAGATATTAAAGTCAAAAAAAATTGTCAGCTTGAAGGTTTAATTGTTCATGGCAATGTGATTTTAGAAAATGGTGCCAATGTTGAACTGCATGACAACTACATCAAAGGCAATATTGAATCGAATAAAAATTTTACCAAGATCATTGCCAATCATAACAATATCAGTGGCAATGTCGATTTTACGACAGGGAAAAACATCCAACTCCTCAATAACCAAATTTCAGGCGACCTGAAATTAAAGAAAAATAACGGCAATATTGTGCTAAATAATAATGAAATCGCAGGTAATTTAATTTGTCTTGAAAATGCTTTTTCAATTAATGGCAGTAACAACCAAGTCAAAGGCAATAAATCAGAACAATGCCGTAGTTTTTAACTCTCCTTACACTAATATGGGAGAATGACACTTATGGCATTTATTTGAACTGGCATTATTTTTATCAAATTAGTTGATAAAGAAATGAAAAAAATGTGAGATAAAACATTATTTTTTAACAATTCTGCAATACTCCACGCCTTGAATTTGTCTTAATTTCAAAAGAGATAAACCTTTAACTGCAGTATGACTATAACAACGCAATAAGGGGGTGGCTTATGACAACAACTGTGGTAACTTCTTGGAAATACAGTTCTTCTTCACGTTACTTAAAAATATTTTATGCGAATGGTTCTGGGGATCTCTTTTATCCAGTTTCACCTTTTATTTATGATAATTTACTTCGATGTAGTGATAAAACGGCATTTGTCCACAAATATCTAGAATATGATCTACATTTTTCACGCGTAAGCTTACAGGGTTAAACCGCTACAAGTTTAGCGCTATAGCAACAGTATTTTTATTAATTAAAAAATATTTTCGATAAAATCAGGGCTGAATGCCCTGATTTTTAGTTACGCCAAGTCACCATAAAGAGCCCTGCGCCCACATTTAATGTTGTACTGATAAAACGATCATCCGTTTCAACACGTTGGATAAATTCAGCGACCTCATCGGCATGTGACAGCACATTGTCCACGATTAACACGCCACTTTGAGCTTGTATCAATTCAGCTAAATATGGCCAATATGCGATATACGCATCACGTTCTGCATCCAATAAAATGAAATCATAACGCTGATTTAACTGCTGTAAAAAATGCAGCGCATCGCCATGATGAAATTCAATGTATTCGGCTAAGCCTAAATTTTCAGCATGCTGTTTGGCTTGCTTGATACGCGCTGCATCAATTTCAATGGTTTCGACCCGCCCTTGTGTAGACTGCGCAGCATCTGCTAACCACAGCGTGGAATAGCCTGTAGATGTTCCAATTTCCAAGATTTGTTTGGCTTGTTTTAAGCGAATTTGCATAGCTAAAAACAGTGCAGACTCAGGCTCAATATTTCGGTAACGCGCAAGTCGGTGATTTTGCGCAGCATCGTGAGCACTAAAGTCTGCATAGAGTTGTTGCATATAGTTTTTAAAATTTGCATCCATGCTCATGATTCTGTCCTTTTGTTATTTCTTTCATATTTAAAGATTAAAGTACTAAATGTCTGCTCAGTGGGTTTCTTGGATCAGTTTAAAACGCGGAATTACTTCACCATTAATTTCAACGGTTTCCATAAACATCTCTAAGGGTCTAACCCACATGGAATAGTCATCATACAAGCACTGGTAGACCACAACTTTTCACGCGTTTCACTATGTGTTGCAACATGAAAAACTTGATACAACTGACCTTTATAATGCTGATAAATCCCTTGCTTGACCTGCATGCCATTTCCCTAAAAAGTTCTCAATACAATAGGGTTGACTCTAGCATTGTCTTGCTTAAAGCGCGATGAATTCGTTTATTTTTCCACTATTTAACTTGTATTTCTCGATAGTGGCCCAATATTGACTGGATTCACATCGGTATATTCTTATGATTTAGAAAGAAATTTAATCATTTGATTTGTAAAACCGATTAATTTTATAAAAACAAACCGTTTCACCTATTTAATGGTTTGTTCTATCATTCTCTCATCAAATAAATTTACTCCTCTGGAGACGTTAGCAATGTTAGATCAAAATACTTCTGCTCAATTAAAAACCTTACTTGAACGCCTTGAAGGCCCGATTGAAATCGTCGCGACTTTAAACGGCACGGACAAATCAGACAAAATTAAAGAATTGGTGACCGAAGTTGCCGCTTTATCTGATTTAGTGACTGCACGTTTTGACGGTAACAACAGCCGTGCGCCAAGCTTTGGTATTGCAAAAGCAGGTGAAACACCACGTGTATTCTTCGCAGGTCTACCGATGGGCCACGAATTCACATCTTTGATTCTAGCTTTGCTACAAACTTCAGGTTATGCACCGAAAGTTTCTGACGAAGTACTGAACACTATCAAAGGTCTAGGTCTTAAAACTGACTTTGATGTGTTTGTATCTTTAAGCTGCCATAACTGTCCTGACGTGGTTCAAGCACTTAACTTGATCGCAATTTACAACCCGGGTACAACTGCAACCATGATTGATGGTGCATTCTTCCAAGAAGAAGTGGAAGAACGCAAAATCATGGCTGTACCAATGGTATTCCAAGACGGCAACCACATCGGTCAAGGTCGTATGACCTTGGAAGAAATCATTGCTAAATTAGACACCAACTCTGCCGCAAAAGATGCTGAAAAGTTAAATGCCAAAGATGCCTTTGATGTCCTTGTGATTGGTGGTGGCCCTGCAGGTAATACTTCTGCGATCTATGCGGCACGTAAAGGTATCAAAACCGGTATCGTGGCTGAGCGCATGGGCGGTCAGGTCATGGATACGATGGACATTGAAAACTTCACGTCGATTCAAAAGACACAAGGTCCTAAGTTTGCTGCTGAAATGGAAGCACATGTACGTGAGTACGGTGTGGACATCATGAACTTGCAACGTGTATCTGACATCAAAGGTGCTGACCAAACAGCCAATGGCTTGGTTGAAGTGACTTTAGAGAATGGTGCAAAACTTGAATCTAAAACAGTGATTCTTTCAACAGGTGCACGTTGGAGAGAGATGAATGTTCCAGGTGAGCAAGAATACCGTACTCGTGGTGTTGCATACTGCCCACACTGTGACGGTCCATTGTTTAAAGGTAAACGTGTTGCAGTCATAGGTGGTGGTAACTCAGGTGTAGAAGCAGCGATTGACCTTGCAGGTATTGTGGAACATGTAACGCTAGTTGAGTTTGATACTAAGCTTCGTGCTGACCAAGTGCTTCAAGACAAGTTAAACAGCTTACCGAATACCACTGTGATCATGAATGCATTGTCTACAGAAGTGGTCGGTGATGGTTCACAAGTCACTGCACTAAAGTATAAAGATCGTGCAACAGATGAAATCAAAACGATAGAATTGGCTGGTATCTTCGTACAAATCGGTTTGTTACCAAATACTGATTTCTTAAAAGAAACAGCGGTTGAACTTTCAAACCGTGGTGAGATCGTAATTAACGAGCGTAACGAAACCAATGTAAAAGGTGTATTTGCTGCAGGTGACTGTACAACAGTACCGTACAAACAAATCATTATTGCGACAGGTGAAGGCGCGAAAGCATCATTATCTGCTTTTGATTACATCATCCGTTCTGGTCAATAATTCAGTTTAGACAGAACAGCAAAAGCCAGTTTTCGAACTGGCTTTTTTTATGTCTGAAAATTCATCTCTTGTTTCATTTATAAATTAGTAATAAAACAAATATTTAACTCTCTGACGCTTTTCACTTACACAATAATGAGCAAAACAAACCGTTTAAAACTTGTACAGCAGCTTATTTGCACATTAAGATAAAACAATCATCACGGATTGATGGTTGACAATAACAACAAGAATGTTGGTCAAATTCGACGAAATGGAGAAACGCAATGCACTATCAATATCACTGTGCTTGTTGCAATAAAGTATTGGCTTCAAGCGATAAAGAATGTTCCGAATGTGGCTCGCATAATATCCGTAGCCCATATGGCTTTTGGATATTTTGCATACTCAGTTGTTTGGCTGTTGCCATTCTATTTAAGAGTGTTCAAGTGTATTTGCAACAGCACGATACTGAAGCGACAACCCAACTCAACATCTTTGAAGTACTCAAGCAAGATGGTAAAAATTAAGCTTTTTTACAACAGCCAAATACAGCCGTATGAACAGGCTGGCAATGTGTGAAATTTAGCCAAGTTAAATCTAAGCACTATTATCCAGTTGCTTTAAAGTCATTCAAAGCGAGAAATTAAAATGATGAAAGCCTGAATGATTTCAGGCTTTTTTATGCGCTAGCATCGCCCTGCTCACTTATCTTCACGAGGAAAATTCTTTAAACTATGACAATAGCAAAGAGGTTCTAGACGATGGTGCAGTTAATCAAAAAAGGCGGTTTACGTGAACGCGCCAATCGTAGCCGATTATACAAGGGCTCTGAAAATACCGAAACCACCCTCAAACCGAACCGTTATCGTGATCATGCTGAAACTACCGATGTTGCACAAGATCCATCAAATACAGCACCATCTAAAGACCAAGATCAAACCAATCCAGAGCAATAGAACTTGGACATAAAAAAGCCAAGTTTTAACACTTGGCTTTCGCTTTGCTTACAGCAATATGTTTGCAGCTATTGAAGATTGAACATTCTAATTGCGTCGAACCACAGCCAAATCGCAAAAATTAAAAATAACGCCCCTGAAACCACATCAATATAACTACCCGAACGTTGGTAGAGTGCTTTAATTTTAGGCAAAGACATAATCATCATAAACAAACTAAATACGATAAAGGTCTGAATCGGAATAATGACAGCTAGCTGTGCTTTTAGGTTGCTACTGGCTGATGAGCTCAACGCCAGTGAGAACACACTACTAAAATAGATCAGTGTTTTCGGATTGGCTAAATTCGTAAATAAACCTAATAAGAAATAATTTTCAGTTTTCTGCTGACTTAAGTCCTGCCCATCTTCTAAATTGGCTGTTTGATTTAAACTTTTAAGCCCGCCACTAAACATTGCCCAGCCCATTTTCGCTAAGAAAAATCCACCTACAGCCATTAAAACTTGTTGTATCCATGGAAATTGCTCGACCAAAACCGTAAAGCCCAATAAGGTTAAAACGACCCACACCACAATCCCAACTGAGATCCCCGCAATAATTTTTAAGGTATTTGCACGGGTTGTTGATACTGCACATTTAGCAATTAATAATACATCTGGACCGGGACTCAACTGCGCAACAAAATGAAGCGCACAGATGGTGAATAACAGTGACATGCAAGCTGATTCATTTGAATTAAAACGTGAAGATTATATCGCTTGTTCAATTTTTTTGTTGGCAACACAAGGTTTATTTTTAGGCCGTATCAAAATTTACGCAAAAAAAGCCGAATACACATTCGGCTTTTCATACTGAGTTACTTATTTTTTATTGACATCTTTCAGTTCAATTTGTTTCGCTTCTGGCGTCACTTCACGAGCTTCACCATCAATAACGGATGAATCACGACCTGATTGCTGATTTTGCATATCTTGCATTTGACGCATCATATCTGCAAATGGGTTCTGACCTTGAGCACCGCCCATGCCTCCCATATCGCCCATCATGCCACCCATCATTTTTTCCATCATAGCTTGCTGACGCTTCATCATTGTTTTCATCATGACTGCTTTCATGGCATTTTGTACAGGTGGAATCAAAATAAGTAATGCCATAATATCTGAGATTAGACCCGGTAACAGCAATAAGAAACCAGCCAAAATTTTTGGTAAATTTCCAGTTAAAGCTGGATCATTACTCATTTGACCTGCTTGCATTTGCTGCATTTGAGGCATCAGACCTGATGAATATTTACGGATAATATTCATCCCTATAAAGAAGGCCGCCACGAACCAGAAAAAGACATACCACATGCTGCCGACGAGGTCGCCCACACCGATCCAGACAAACACTTCCAGGATCAAGCCTGCTAAAATCAGAAGAAATAATTTCATGAAAATTAAACAAATCTAAGTAAATTAATTTAAGGTGTTGCGTTCAACTGCTCAATCACTATCAAGCTTTTTTGACACGCTTATGTAACAATATGGGCATATTTTTATTTTTAAAGGGCAAATAGGCAAACATGTCATTAATTATCGGTATTGACCCTGGGTCGCGCTTAACTGGTTACGGCATCATCGAAAAGGATGGTTCTAAACTACGTTTTGTCGATGCTGGCACCATTCGTACCGAAACGACAGAAATGCCTGAACGCTTAAAACGTATCTTTGCTGGTATTGATCGCATCGTAAAGTTTCACGGGCCTACTGAAGCTGCGGTTGAACAAGTCTTTATGGCTCAAAACCCTGACACAGCCCTAAAACTAGGTCAAGCACGTGGCGCTGCTATTGCTGCTTTAACCAATTTAGATTTACAAGTCGCTGAATATACTGCGCGGCAAATCAAACAATCTGTGGTTGGTTATGGTGCTGCAGACAAAGAACAAGTCCAAATGATGGTTATGCGCATTCTGAACCTAAGCATCAAACCCCAGCAGGATGCAGCCGATGCTTTGGCTGCCGCAATTTGTCATGCGCATGCGTCCGGGAGTATGAGTAAAATGGCTGTACTGAATGCCTTAGGCGGTATGGCTCGTGGTCGAAGTCGTGTAAGCACTCGACGTCGGTAAATATTCGTCAAAACATATAGCTCAGTAATTCATTCTGTTTTCAAAAGCCCACTCAATCGAGTGATCAAATTTAGCGAATCATTTTAAAATTGCTATAGTCTAATTCATGCATTGGAATTTCTTGCTGATCGATTTTAGTCACGTCTGCTCGTAAAGGACCCACCAGACTGTGTTTCAGTATTTTATGAATGGCGTCTTCAGTTCCTATAATCAGCGCTTCAACTTCGCCCGTCGCTAGATTTTTCACATAACCATTCAAACTAAGTGCAAGCGCTTGCTGCTCAAACCAACGACGGTAGCCAACACCCTGCACTTTACCTTGAATTCGCAATTTAACCGCATGCATTTTAGTCTTTAACTCCTGAATGATTAACCACATGATAAACCGCTTGGGCCATATCCTGCGCTTGCAAACCACGCATCCCCGGCTTCGCCAATACATCACCTGCTAAAGCATGCAGGCTTACGATTTCATGCAGATGTATTTGCTGATGGAATTGTGCTTTTAAACTTGCAATCATCCCTGCAAGCACATCTCCCATACCGCCTGTACCCATTCCTGCATTACCTGCGGTGCAAATCCAAAGCTGATCTTCAAGTATTAAGCTGCCTGCGCCTTTAAGCACCCATTGACCTTGAAATTTTTCTTTTAAATACTGAATTGCTTGTACACGATCTGCTTCAACTTCAGCAGTAGTAATACCCAATAATTTCGCAGCTTCACCCGGATGTGGCGTTGCATAGGTTCGTGCATTCAAATTTTTAGGTGCTTCAGCTAGAAACCATAAGGCATCTGCATCCAAAACAATTTCCAAGGTTGACTGCTGAATCAATGGAAACCATGACTGAAACTGCTGTTGTGCCCAATCGTCACGACCAAGCCCCATGCCAAAGCTAATCGCATCGACTTGATCGATCAGTTGCCGAATCGCTTCTGTAGTTAATGCATTGATATCGCGTAGCATAATATTCGGTGCGCGCGCCAAAATAGCGGTGTGATGTCGTGCATCACAAACAACCGTAACCTTACCTGCACCTGCATGGAATGCAGCCTCAGCAGCCATAATCACCGCCCCACCCATTTCAGCATGGCCACCAACAACCAAAACATGGCCATAACTGCCTTTATGACCAAAAGCTTGACGTGCAGGTAAAGTGATTTTCTGTGGCGACAAATACGCAAGTGGCTCAAGCTTAATATCAGTCGGTATGCATGCTATCACCGAAACTTCACCTGCATATTCCTTCGCTTGACCTGTAAATAGCCCTGCTTTTAGACCCAATGCCGTAAAGGTATAATCGGCTTGAAATGCAATGGGTAAAGGCTGCCCTGTATTGGCATGTAAACCGCTTGGAATATCAATCGCAACTTTGAGTCCCGTGCATGCATTCAATCGTTGAATAATGGCTTGCCATTCGCTAGAAAGTTCACGATTGAGTCCTATACCAAATAATGCGTCGATATAGACGTCATAATCTCGCTGAAAATCAAAATGTGTATAGATCTTAAGCTTATGATCTATCGCTTCCTGTACTGCAGAATGTAAGTCCTTCGATGCCCCTATTTCAGCGGCATAGATATCAACTTGAAAGCCTGCTTGCTGTAGGTATTGCGCTGTAAGATAGCCGTCGCCTGCGTTGTTACCCTGCCCACAACACACTGCAATATTTTTTAAATTTTGCTGCTTTAACATTGGAATAAGTTGCTGAGCAATCGACCATGCGACCTGCTGCATCAGACCATAACTGCTATTGTGCTGAGCAAACCAACGCTGCTCCCAAGCTTGAATACTTTGGCTAAGATAAACAGGGCTATGGTAAACTTGCAGACGCATTGTTTTTCCTTGTTATGATTATGGCCGCTTCAACTCCTGCACAAAAAATTCCTGTCGATCAATATGATCCAGAAACCCTAAAAGCATGGATTAAAGCGCAAGCCTTAAATTTAGGTTTTTCTGATTGTGTCATCGCAAAGCCAGATGCTCAAGAGGAACTCCCTCGTTTTAAAGAATATTTAGAACGTGGTTATCATGGCGATATGAAATTCCTAGAGGAAAACCTTGAAAAACGTGCCAATCCTGCACTTTTAGTCCCCGGCACACGCAGTATTATCTGTGTCCGCATGGACTATTTGGTCGAAACCCCAAAACCACGTTATGTTCCTGATGAGCCAAATGCAGCCATCATTGCACGCTATGCACGAGGTCGTGACTACCATAAAGTCATGCGCGGACGTTTAAAAACTTTGTCGAATATTATCCGTGAAAAAATCGGAGATTTTGAATCTAGACCCTTTGCCGACTCTGCCCCAGTGTTTGAAAAATCCTTAGCTGAAAATGCAGGCATGGGCTGGACAGGCAAACACACCTTACTGATCCATAAAAAATCAGGCTCATTTTTTGTATTAGGTGAGCTGTTTACATCACTCGATTTGCCTTTTGATTCTCCGGCAACCAAACATTGTGGTTCATGCACAGCCTGTATTGATATCTGTCCAACTCAGGCCATCGTTGAGCCCTATATGTTAGATGCACGTAAATGCATTGCCTACTTAACCATCGAATATAAAGGCATCATTCCTGAAGAATTACGCCGTGGCATTGGCAACCGTGTGTTTGGCTGTGATGACTGTCAACTTATCTGTCCATGGAATAGCTTTGCGCATAAAACTCAAATTGAGGACTTTTATCCACGTCATCGCCTCGACCAAGTGAGTTTATTAGATCTATGGCAATGGGATGAAGCCACCTTTTTAAGCTGCACGGAAGGCAGTCCTATCCGACGAACAGGCTATCAAAGCTTTATGCGAAATATCGCCATTGGCTTAGGCAATGCACCATACAGTTCAAATATTGTTCAATCATTAAAAAATTCTCGCGAAAAACATGACGCGATCGTGCAAGTTCATATTGATTGGGCAATTACAGAACAAAATTCAAAAATGCTTTAATGGATTTTTATTCTCTATTTTCCAGATCCTTACAAAGTTTTCATTTAAGCTAAAACTTAGTGACGTAATCCAAGAAAATTAATTTTTAGCTCAAAATAAACATTGCAGCGATTGTGCTGTCATTTAGCATAACTTTGCAAGCATCTTAAATATCAAAAGTTCTTTGAAAAAGTCATTTCAATGCATTTTAGCTAAATTGCAATGTTACAAAATAGTCTTGGAAGTCTGCAAATTTTACGTATGATGATCTGCATTAGGCAGAAAATATGGATCATTTATGAGCTACCGAAATGACTGGACACATCCAGAAATACAAGAGTTGTATCAACAACCATTGATGGATTTATTATTCCAAGCACAGACCATTCACCGTGAATATTTCCAAGCCAATCATATTCAAGTCAGCACCTTACTTTCGATTAAAACCGGTAAGTGCCCTGAAGACTGTAAATATTGCTCTCAGTCTGCACATTATGACTCTGGATTAGAGGCTGAAAAACGTCTGGCTGTGGAAAAAGTCATCAATGAAGCGAAAGCTGCGCTTGCCTCAGGTTCTTCGCGTTTTTGTATGGGCGCTGCATGGCGCAATCCACATGAACGGGACATGCCCTATGTGCTAGAAATGGTGCGTGAAGTCAAAGCGCTGGGACTTGAAACCTGTATGACCCTTGGCATGCTGAATCAGTCTCAAGCAGAGCGCCTACATGAGGCAGGCTTAGATTATTACAACCATAACCTCGATACCTCTCGTGAGTATTATCCCAATGTCATTAGCACGCGTAGCTATGATGACCGTTTAACGACGCTGGACTATGTCCGCCAATCTGGAATGAAAATCTGTAGCGGCGGAATTGTGGGCTTAGGTGAAAGCCGTGATGACCGTATCGCCTTTTTGATGGAGTTGGCAACGCTGCCGATTCATCCTGAATCCGTGCCGATTAATCTCCTTGTCCCTATTCAAGGTACCCCACTTGCAGAGGTTGAGAAACTTGATGTGATCGAATGGATTCGCACCATTGCAGTCGCACGGATCATTATGCCAAAAAGCTATATTCGACTCTCTGCAGGTCGTGAATCCCTGAGTGATTCAGAACAAGCTTTGGCATTTATGGCAGGTGCAAATTCACTCTTTTCTGGTGAAAAACTACTGACCACGCCAAATGCAGGCGAAGGCAAGGATCAACTTTTATTTAGCAAACTCGGTTTAGTGGCTGAACAGCCCAAACCAAATGCTGCACAGCTTTCAACTGATGCCATGCAAATGGCTTAAAATAAGCCCCGAAGTTCGGGGCTTAGTTCAATTGAATGATCAGTGATAGGTATCAAAGTGCAATGCAAGAGATGGTGCGAACAAATGAAATGGCTAAATCACCATGAGTAGGGAAAATATATCGTTTACTTAACAAAGTTATGTGCTGTTATTAAAATTCCATAGCCTGCATTTAAATAATCCCCTTCACGAATAATGTCTTGACCATTAGCATGTTGAACCACCAATTGCTGCTGAATCACATCATAATGAAAAGATTCAAAGCAATCCTGATGTTGTAATAACCATGCAATGGTATCTGCCATATTGGCATCGACGGTATAACGCTCGGCTTGAAAATCTTTACTCATATCTGCATAAAAACTGTGAATGTATTTCTATTTTAATGATTTCAATATTGACCGGCATTAAAAAAGTGAGCTTTCGCTCACTTTTTTTTCGGCTTAGACTCTGCATTACTTTGTCACACCGCACTTACGACATTCCTTGTGCGAACCGATTTCTTCCATTTGCTCGTATTCGTAAATATGCATGCAAAATAGTTTTCTGAATAATTGAAGCATGTTGTTAAAACTCCCATTTATTTATTAATGTGCTTCTGAATATTTCGTCCTGAAATATTATGAACATGCCTAAACACGCCATAGCTAATTTATTATCATATTTTTCCAATGAGTCAAATATCTTTACTTTAAAATGACACAATTTCGGATAATCGGTTATTTTTAAGCCTCCCTTATATTCACCTGAGTTATAAGGATTTTTATTAATATCAACATCACAGATATAGATTAATTTTCAGCAAATTTCGCACAAAAAAAACTCTCCCTTAGGAGAGTTTTTTCAAATAAATGAGCACGTGAGTGCCTTTATTAACAAGCCCCCAGATTTAAACGTTCTGACTGGCAAACTTCGCACGTGCAGCATGCAATTTTTTATAGCTATCAATCAGACGTAAATGACGATCTAAACCTTCAAGTTGCATATTGGTTTCAGTTAAACCGTAGAAGCGAAGACTGCCATCCATTGAACCAATCACTGCATCCATACGTTCGTCACCAAACATACGACGGAAATTATGTTCATAGTCATTGAGATCTAAGTCATCGTCCAATTCAACTTCTAAAACCACATTCATACATTGATAGAACAAACCACGTTCGACCGTATTGGTGTTGTATTGAAGGAAAGTTTCAACCAACTCTTTTGCTTCTTCAAACTCTTGTAAGGCAATATAGATCAGTAGTTTGAGCTCAAGTACCGTTAATTGGCCCCATACGGTATTATCATCAAACTCAATCCCGATGAGCGTCACAATATCCGTGTAGTCATCCACTTCAAGCTCTTCTAAGCGCTCAACCAGTGACACTAACTCATCTTCATCTAGACGATGAATGTTTAAAATATCCTCACGGAAGTCCAAAGCTTTGTTGGTGTTATCCCAAACCAAGTCTTCAACCAAATACACTTCAGAATAACCCGGAACTAAAATACGACATGCCGTAGCACCAAGATGCTGATAGACCGCCATATACGCTTCTTTGCCCATGTCTTCTAGAATCGCAAACATCGCTGCAGCTTCTTCCGCATTGGCATTTTCACCTTTTGCTGTGAAATCCCACTCTACAAAATCATAGTCTGATTGTGCGCTAAAGAATTTCCAAGACACCAAACCACTTGAGTCAATAAAGTGTTCTACAAAGTTATTTGGCTCAGTGACTGCATTTGAGCTAAACGTTGGTTTTGGTAGATCGTTTAGACCTTCAAAGCTACGGCCTTGTAAAAGTTCGGTTAAGCTACGCTCTAAAGCCACTTCGAGTTTAGGGTGCGCACCAAAAGATGCAAATACCCCACCTGTACGTGGGTTCATTAAGGTTACACACATCACAGGGTACTGACCACCAAGTGAAGCATCTTTTACCAATACAGGAAAACCTTGTTCTTCTAAGCCTTGAATACCTGCAACAATACTTGGATATTTGGCTAAAACCTCTTCAGGGACATCTGGTAAAGCCAATTCACCTTCTAAAATCTCACGTTTTACTGCACGCTCAAAGATTTCAGATAAGCATTGAACCTGCGCTTCTGCCAAGGTATTCCCTGCACTCATGCCGTTTGACAAGTATAAATTTTCAATCAAGTTTGATGGGAAATACACTGTTTCACCATCTGACTGACGTACAAATGGCAGAGAACAAATACCGCGTGCTGTATTTCCTGAATTGGTGTCATATAGATGTGTGCCTAATAACTCATTTTCTGGGTTATAAATTTCACGCGTATAGTCATCTAAGATTTCAGTAGGTAACTCGCCTTCTGGGCCTGGTTGGAACCATTTTTCATCTGGGTAATGCACAAAGTCAGCATTGGCAATCTCTTCACCCCAGAACTGGTCGTTATAGAAGAAGTTGCAATTGAGACGTTCAATAAATTCACCCAAAGCCGAAGCTAATGCGCTTTCTTTGGTTGAGCCTTTACCATTGGTAAAACACATTGGCGATTGTGCATCACGAATATGTAGTGACCAAACATTCGGTACGATATTACGCCATGACGCAATTTCAATCTTCATGCCTAAACCTGCCAAAATACCTGACATATTGGCAATGGTTTCTTCTAATGGCAGATCTTTACCCGGAATAAACGTGGTACTGTCTGACGCTAAATTTGGCATAAGTAAAGCTTGTGCATCTGCATCAATGCTTTCTACTTCTTCAATGACAAACTCAGGACCAGTTTGAATCACTTTTTTAACCGTACAGCGATCAATTGAACGCAAAATGCCTTGACGGTCTTTTTCTGAAATATCCGCAGGTAGTTCGACTTGGATTTTGAAAATTTGCTTATAGCGGTTTTCAGGATCAACAATATTGTTTTGAGATAGGCGAATATTGTCTGTCGGAATGTCTCGCGCTGCACAATACACTTTTACAAAATACGCTGCACATAATGCTGATGACGCTAAAAAGTAGTCGAATGGTCCGGGAGCAGAGCCATCGCCTTTATAGCGAATAGGTTGGTCGGCAATTACCGTGAAGTCATCAAATTTGGCTTCTTGTCGAAGGTTATCGAGATAATTAACCTTAATTTCCATGTGGGCACCTAAATATTCTTATGTGTCAGTGCAACACATAAAAATGAAAACATAAGCCGAATAACTGTAGGACATTGACTTAAAAATGTGAGGCCAGTACCAATCTAAGCGCTGTTGGGCACGGTACTGACAAGAATGGGCATTATTATAAGGTTATTTTGACTGTTTGATAACTTTTGTCGTGATTTACATCACGATAGGATTCGACACTTTGTGCATTTTGGTCGAATCCAAGCTCAACTGCTGCAACTACAGCCAATTTGTTGTGTTAGTGTGCAGCCGTGAAGAAAAAGGCTTGTCTTTTAAAAAAATCTTCGCTAGTATGCTTTGCGTCTGAACTTGTTGATAAATAACACATTCAGAATATAGGGCCTATAGCTCAGTTGGTTAGAGCAGCGGACTCATAATCCGTTGGTCCACAGTTCAAGTCTGTGTGGGCCCACCATATAAAACAACCCCTTACGTGCATTAATCGTGAGGGGTTTTTTGTTTCTTGATTCTGGTAAGCAAATGGTAAGCGAAATCAATCAACTTTATTAGAGAACAAATTTAGGTACCCCCTAGCTGTATCTTAAATTTGGATAGCGTAGTTAAAACTTTAATTTTTAAATCTTTGTACAACAAAGCCTTTCTACCACTGAATAAAAATGGCTCAATTTTTTGGTAGTGTTTCAAAAAGTATGCTGATGCTATTTTAATTACCAATCAAATGTCGTGAAGCCTTGAAAATAAGATGTTTTCCATCAGAATATTTTCTATAATTTTATTGACAACTGAAGCCAGCATAACTTTTAGAACTCCACCATTTTTTAAGCGTCTCGACTAATGTCACATTAAGATAAGGTTTTTTCATCAAGATATTTTTTAAACTCTTAGATTCTCAAATGAAGTGCAACAGAGATTAAATTACTAAAAGGAAGCAATATGAGCTAGCATGTTGAGATAAAGCATCACAGCACACTCCTTCTTCTATTAAAGCTTCTAACTTGTGCTGCAATCCTTTACCATACTCAATGCATTATTTTTATTATAAAAATCGATATGAGCATACTTTTACTAAGCACAACGGGACATCCTGAAGCAAATTTAGAATCTGCACGTTATTTTCTAGAAAATAAAAGCGATATTGAGAAAATTACAATACTTAGTACAGATTTTATGATGCAGTCTGGTAAAACAGAGCTTTTAATGCAAAGCCTCAAAGAAATTTTTAACAAGGAAATCGAAATTCTTGATCTTCCAAGTGGTCATGAAGAACATGATATGTTTGGAATTGAAAATGAACCGTACCGGGTTTGTCGGAGACTCAATATTCTGAGAGACTATTCCGATGAAAAAACCAAACTATACCCCCGAAATTAGAGAAAGAGCGGTTCAATTACTAATTGAATCTGAAAAAGATTATCCTTCTACTTGGGCAGCAATCACAGCTATTGCTCCTAAAATCGGTTGTACTCCTGAAACATTGCGTGTTTGGTATTTAAAGCATATGGATCAACTAAATCCTGCCAAAGTACAACAGATATCTGACCAAGAAAAAATGAAGCAAATGGAACGTGAAATTAAAGAATTAAAGCGTGCCAATGAAATTCTACGCAAAGCAGCCGCTTTTTTCGCCCAGGCGGAGCTCGACCGCCCTCACAAATAATGGTGGATTTTATCCATAATAAAGAGCTGTACGGAGTCGAGGCGATTTGTAGAATTTTACCGATCGCCCCTTCAACCTATTATCGGACTCTAGATCTCTGTGATGAGAAGCATTGCACGATCGAGGCATGCCAAAGAATGTGATTCATCATTCCGATAGAAGTGTTCAATATCTTTCTATTCGCTATACCAATCGTTTTGAAGCAGCAAATTTACGAGCATCAGTCGGTACAACGGGTGATTCATACGATAATGCTTTGGCTGAAACGGTGAATGGCTTATACAAAACAGAGGTGATTGAATATCTAAAAGCAGATTGGCAAGGTTTAGCACATGTACAACTTGCGACACTAAATTGGGTAGATTGGTTCAATAAAGAGCGTGTACATAGTGCACTAGGTTATGTATCGCCTTTTGAGTTTGAAGCAATGTACTATGATAAGGTTAACACGTTAGGTCAGGTGGCCTAACTTAAATAAAAAAGTCTCCGACAAACCCAGTACGGTTCATGGATTGAATACAAATCTTGTATCCAAATGGATTCGCTTAATTGATGCTAAGCCAGGGAGTGATCGCTCACCACTACCGAATAAACCTGCATTTATTGCCTTATCTTGCTCTGCACCATTAGATCCTACTCCTACTGACATGTTAAAAGTTCAAATTACTTTACCCCACTCAAAAGCAGAAATTGGCTTGAAATGGCAAGTATCAGAAATACCTGCCTTGGCAGAATTACTCAAGGTGCTGGCAACATGATCCGTATCGATGAAATCTGGCTTTCTACCCAACCTCTGGATATGCGAGCAGGGATGGATACTGTCATGGCTCAGGTGGTGAGAGCCTTTGGCTACATTAAACCGCATTGTGCTTACCTGTTCTGTAATAAACGTGGCCATCGCATGAAAGTGCTGGTACATGATGGACTGGGCATCTGGCTGTGTGCCCGGCGGCTGGAACAGGGAAAATTCCACTGGGCTAAAGTTCACCAGGGTGAAAGCGTAGCTCTGAACCCGGAACAGTTACAGGCATTAATCCAGGGTTTGCCTTGGCAGCGCATTGGACGACAGCAGGTGGTCACGATGCTCTAAACCAAGCTCGGCTATTCTGCCATCCTCCAAACGTTCTATTTCATTCTTCTCATGACCTCAGGCATACTGCGGTCATGAATACGCTGCCAGATTTAAGCCAACTGACCCATGAACAACTGCTGGAATTCACCCGGCAGTTGGCGATGCAGCATCAACAACTCGCAGAAGATAAACAACAATTAGATGCTCAAGTTCAACATCTGGAAGTATCAAATCAACAATTAGATGCCAAAGTTCAACATCTTGAAGTCACCAATCAGCAATTAGATTCTAAAGTTCAGCATCTTTCTATTCTCAATCAAAAATACGAGCATGAACTGGCGCTGTTTAAACAGCATAAATTCGGCAGTAAAAACGAACATCTCACCGCAAAACAAATCCATCTGTGGGATGAGGCGGTCGAAGAAGATATCGCAGCCGTTGATCTGGAATTAGAACGATTAAATGCAGATAAAACCCATGCAGGGACACAGAAAGCCACAGTCAACAAACCTAAACGTCGACTGCTGCCAGATCATCTACACACCATCCGTATTGAGCATGAACCTGCATCAACCCAATGCAGTTGTGGCTGCCAGTTACGTCGTATCGGCGAAGATATCAGTGAAAAACTGCATTTCAGACCGGCACAGTTCTATAAGGAACAGCATGTACGTGGCAAATGGGTCTGTGATCAGTGCGACACCCTGACTCAGCAAGCGATGCCCGCCTATGTGATTGATAAAGGTATTGCCAGTCCTGAACTGCTCAGCCATGTGCTGGTATCGAAGTATGCCGATCATTTGCCGCTGTACCGTCAGCGCCTGATCTATCAGCGGGCTGGCATTGATCTGTCCAGATCCACGTTATCTGACTGGATTGGTCGCTGCGGTGTGGAACTGGAACCTCTGGCCAATGCCTTAAAACAGGTGGTGCTGCAACAGCGGGTGATCCATGCCGATGAAACGCCGGTCACCATCATGCGGATGGGTGAGAATGATAAAAAACCGAAGAAAGGTTATGTCTGGGCCTATGCCACTACACAGTACAATCCAGTTCAAGCCGTGATCTATGACTTTCAGGATAGTCGTTCAGGTCAGCATGCTGAAGCGTTCCTGAAAGACTGGCAGGGCCATCTGGTCTGTGATGATTACAGCGGTTATAAAGCACGCTTTAAATCAGGTCAGGTCATTGAGGTGGGCTGCATGGCGCATGCGCGTCGTAAATTCCATGAACTGCATGTGACCAAAAAAAGTCAGGTCGCTGAACAGGCATTAGTGCTGATTCAGAAACTGTATGCCATAGAAGCAGAACTCAGGAAAAAGACCGATGGTACAGCAGAACAGCGCCGCGAATACCGACAACAGCATAGTCAACCGGTGATGCAACAACTGTATGAATGGCTCAACCAACATCAACTGACTGTGCCATCGAGTTCTCCAACCGCCAAGGCGATCAATTACACTCTGAAGCGTTGGCCAGCTTTAAGCCGCTATCTGGATGATGGCAATCTACCGATTTGCAATAACTGGGTGGAAAACCAGATGCGCCCCTGGGCGTTGGGACGTAAGAACTGGTTATTTGCAGGTTCGCTGCGCAGCGGTCAGCGAGCAGCCAATATTATGACATTAATCCAGTCAGCAAAGCTGAATGGGCTGGATCCCTATGCCTATTTAAGTGATGTGCTGAAAAGGTTGCCGACACATAAAGTGACTCAGATTGAAGAATTGCTACCACACCGCTGGAAACCTAAATCGAATTAAAAAATAGGCATGGGGTTCAGCGGACGCTTACTGATAAACATTACACTGTAAGACCCATGAATATGCTTAGAGAAGTATTACAAGAATATGAAGATTGGATTCTAGAAAGTGCAAAACAAAAAAATAACCAAACTCAGGGGTGGCATCAATTAAACTTAACCCCAAAACTCCAAGGATTAGAGGTCTAAAGCTTTGCATTGTATTGACTAAACACCTAGTACAGTACATAAAAAAATGAAAAATTACGATTGCCGAACCGGAACAGATAGTGTAGGTACAACCATTAATTTATACAAAAACAAAGCAAATATAATAATAAAAGCACAAATCATATAGGTCATTGAAAAACCATACCATGCAATCAGCACTCCCATGAACAATGATCCAATAGCCATACCTATATCGAACAAGGCAAAGAAGGTCGAAATTGCATGTCCCATACGCTGTTTAGATACAGACTGAATTGCCAGTGTTTGTAAGCAAGCAAAAACAGAACCATAGCCTACACCAATAAATATTGCTGAAAGCCATAAAACCAATTGGTGTGATACAAAACTTACTATCAATAGGCCAATAGAAAAAGATAATAGTGATGGATACATCACAGAACTAGGACCATGATGATCATAAAAACGCCCCATCCATGGGCGTACGATAATCATCGATATCGCGAACACTACAAAAAATGCACCAGTATAAGTCAATAAATTTTTACTTTCACTATACGCAACAATAAAATTCATAATACTAGAGTATGCTAACGCCGTTAGCAATCCAACTAAACTAATAGGAATGACTTTAACTTCAACTAAGTCATGCCAACTTAAGTTTGCTAATTTTGAATTAGTTTTTTGTTCGATAGATTGAGAATGATTCAATACTTCTATTGATACATCTTTAATATTAAGTAGCCAACAAAATACTAAACTAATGCACATAATTATGCACAGCAGCAAGAATAATACTTTAACATTACTAAATTGTAATACCATCAAAGCAAGTAATGGTCCAAAAACAACACCTAAGTTGGTAGACATTACAAAGTAGCCCATCCCTTCGCCTTTACGATGTTCAGGAATAAAATCATTAGCTATAGGAACTGCCACTGACGTTAAAATACTGAACCAGATTCCATGTAAAAAGCGCACCAAGAGCAAGCTCCACATGCTATCAATCCACAAATAACTAAAGGCAAATAAAACAAAAAATAATTCAGACCCGCGAAAGGAGATTTTTTTACCTAATCTTTCAATAATTAAGCCGGAAAATGGGCGAATAGCAATAGAAGAAGCTAGAAATAAGGTTAGTGCTAAACCTGCTTCTTTTACAGTTCCACCCAAATCTTTCATAATGTATATAGGTAACACCGTAAGTAAAGCAAAATAATAGATAAATAGAAATAAGTTATTGCAAACAGATAAAATAAATGAGCGATTCCATAACTTTTCAGGTACGGGCAGTAAAGGTGTAGTAACTGACATAAAATTCTCATTTAGACGGTTAGGAATATAGATAATGATAAAGATGAAAATAATAAATATTTTCAAATGATTATTATTATCTTGAGCAACAATTAGATTTAAAAAAGAAATCAAAAAAACCGACATCCAGTCAAATTTTTTCGTGTTTGGTTATTAGGTAGTGCTATCTACCTCAGATTCTTGGTGCTGAAACTTATCATTATTACTCTCTATTCTGGAACTTTATATTCCCGTATGACTTCGTCTTAAATAAAAATCATAATATCCTTATCATCAATGACTATTGCAACAGTGCCGATTTTTGAATGCTATCTTATCTAAATGATAATCTAGCTTAATATAGATACCTCAAATAAACTCTATATTAAGGTCACCATATTTTTCAAAACTGGCTGTATAATTGGTAGGCTCATTAACAGTAGACATAGGGCCAAGTGCTCCAGTCAATATGACTTCACCTGCTTTAAGGGGCATATCCATTTTTGCCATAGTCTGTGCTAGCCATCGAGTTGCAATCAATGGGTTTCCTAGGCAATTTCTACCAATACCTTGAGAAACTTCCTCACCATTCGCAAGTAACTTCATATTGGCATTTAACAAGTCTATTTCTGACAATTGATATGGGGTTTGTCCTAATACGACGAGTGCTGAGGATGCATTATCAGCAACAGTATCTTCTATATGAATATCCCAACCCTGTATCCGGCTATCTACAATTTCAATAGCGATGAGCACATAATCGATGGCAGCCATCACCTCGATCATTGTCGTATCTTTATGGGGCAAATCATGCTTTAAAACCAATGCCAGTTCTACTTCAACTTTAGGCTGTATCAAGGAATTAAGCGCTATCGTTTCCCCTTCCATCACGAGCATATTTGAGTAAATATTACCAAAATCTGGCTGATCTACGCCTAATTGCTTTTGAACAGCTTTAGACGTAAGTCCAATTTTTCGACCAACAATTCTATTTCCCAAAGATAAATATCGTTTTGTATTTATTGACTGAATTTCGTAAGCTTCTTCGATTGTTAAAGGAACATCAAACAATTCACGTATTGGCTTGCATGGAGATTTAGTTTCTTCTGCTTTCCATAATAAGTCTGCTGCATTTTGAAATAAATTCTGTTTCATAAACTTTCCATAGATTTTAAATATAGTGGAGCTTAATAAAGTGAACTTTCTTGTTTATCATTGAAAATGAAAACACATTAAATCTCTTGCGTTAGTCAAAATTAAAACAGCCGCAAGGTCTATTTTTTACTGATCAACCTATTCTTTTTAATATGAATAGTATTATCAAATAATCATAAAACTATATTTATCAATTTAAATATCCAATATTTTAAAATTAAAAATATAATTTTATAGACATTTAGAACTATTTATATAAAAACATGAATTCATGTTTTTATATAAATATTCGGTACCGCACTAACTTGCATTTTTATGTTTCACCATCGTCAGTGCTAAATCTTCAATCATATCCTCTTGACCACCCACGGTACCTCTTTTGCCCAATTCAACAAGTAATTCACGTGCTGAAATACCGTACTTCTGCTCTGCTCGCTTTGCGAACAATAAAAATGAAGAGTACACACCAGCATAACCTAGCGTTAGTGAATTACGATCAATTCGAATTGGAGAATCTAGCATTGGAACAACTAGATCTTCCGCTACATCCATGATTTTAAATAAGTCTATACCGTGATTTGCTCCCATACGCTCAAGTACAGCAACAAATACCTCTAGTGGTGTATTTCCTGCGCCAGCACCTAGACCGGCTACAGACCCATCAATACGATTGGCACCTGCTTCTAGTGCTGTTAGAGAGTTGGAAATGCTCATTCCTAAATTATGATGGCCATGAAAACCAAGTTCAGTCTCGGGCTTTAAAACATCTCTCAAGCTACTAATCTTATTATGTACTTCTTGAGGAAGCATATAACCAGCAGAATCTGTACAATAGATACAATTAGCACCATAACTTTCCATAAGTAGCGCTTGTTCAATCAATTTTTGAGGCTCAGCCATGTGTGCCATCATCAAAAATCCAACGGTATCAAGCCCCAATTCAGCCGATTTAGTAATATGCTGTTGAGAAACATCAGCTTCTGTACAATGAGTCGCAACTCGTATACAAGAAACACCTAACTCCTTCGCCATGATTAAATGATCCGTTGTCCCAATTCCCGGCAAAAGTAAAGATGATATTTTTGCCTGCTTCATTTCAGGGATGACTGCTGACAAATATTCTTCATCAGAATGAGCCGGGAACCCATAGTTAAGTGAGGCACCACCAAGTCCATCGCCATGACTGATTTCAATTAGTTGAATACCAGCATCATCTAAACCTTTAGCAATATTAATCATCTCATTGAGAGAAATTTGATGTTGCTTAGCATGCATTCCGTCACGAAGACTCATATCGTGTAACTTAACTTTTTTATTTTTTAAATCCATTTCTAAATACTCTCATCATACCAATTTGTCATTTTTTCAACGTTTTGGTAATTCTAAACGACCATTATCAGACTCTTCTGCAAACATCTCTGCCGTACGTAATGCTGCTGCAGTCATAATATCGAGGTTACCTGCATACTCTGGTAAGAAATCACCTAGACCTTTGACTTCAACGAAAATAGAAACCTTATTTCCATCGAAGATCGGACCATTGACTAGGGTATAGCCAGGAACATACTTTTGAACTTCTGCAACCATCGCTTTAACTGAGGCGGTAATGGCATCTTGGTCAGGTGTAGATTCGGTTAAGCAATGAATAGTATCGCGCATAATCAGTGGAGGTTCGGCAGGATTAATAATAATAATCGCCTTACCACGCTTGGCACCACCGACTTGTTTTACAGCATCGGCCGTCGTACGGGTAAATTCATCAATGTTAGAACGTGTGCCCGGCCCGACAGATTTGGATGAAACTGTTGCGATAATTTCACCATATTCAACTGGCTGTACACGGCTAATGGCGGCAACCATCGGTACCGTAGCCTGTCCACCACAAGTCACCATATTGACATTCATTTCCAGCGTTTCAGTGTGCTTTTTCAGGTTGACTGGTGGAATACAAAATGGCCCAATTGCAGCTGGGGTTAAGTCGATCATCAACACACCTAGCTCATTCAGCTTACGGCTATTTTCCGCATGGACATAAGCCGATGTTGCATCAAAAGCAATACGGATATCATCTTCTTTGATGTTTTCCAATATGCCATCAACACCGCTTGCGCAGACTTTGATACCCATTTCTGCAGCACGTTTCAGACCTTCGGATTCAGGATCAATACCGACCATCCAGACGGGTTCGACCCATTCTGAACGCTTCATCTTCATCAGTAAGTCAGTACCAATATTTCCCGGACCAATAATCACGGCTTTTAATTTTTTACTCATGCAGACCAATGCTCCAGATTTTTCACTTATCTATTTTTCTATTGCCTAGTTTAACTAGCATAATTTTTTGGCGATTGGCAATCTACATTCAGATTACCAATCTCATTCCATACCTTACTGGTTAAAATGCTTTAGTTAATGAGGCACGTAACGTGCTGCCTTCTAAGGTGTCTTTATTGGAAAATTCTTGATAGGCTGCGATGTCGCCACCAAGTTTATATTTTGGTGAAAAGTAACTAAGCGAGGCACCCAGCGCATTTCTACGTTCATTGCCATCGCCGGTTTCAAAGGTGTTGTAACCAATCAACCCAAAATTGTACAAGCCATAATCTTTACCTAGCCCCCACTCAATGATGAGTTCATCGTGTAGCCCGCTACCATTTGGCATGCCATAACGTCCGAGTGCGCTAAAAGTGATATCGCCTTTTTGATTGAGTTTAGCATTTCCACCAAGGCTGAGCATGACAGAATCAAAACCCTTTCCTGGACTGGCCGGCTTGTCTTGGTTATATTTTCCAGTGTCGGCCCAATAACCTGTTCCAGCGGTGATATCCCATCTGTCACCATGCCAACCTAAAATACCGCCCACATATAAATCGCCGACACCAGTTTGTTTATCTATACTTTGACCATCGACTTTTAAGTCAGTGCGCATCATCGGTAGAACAGTTTCGAAGGCCAAATTGGCACCCAATATCTCTTGTGAAGTTACCCATGCAAAGCGATGTGCAAGTGCATTTACTGTCAGGTCAATGTGTGCATCATCGGCCTGATAATTGATATAGTAACCTTTGTAATAAACACCTGGTGGAGGTAATACGCTGCCCCGAACACCCTCCATACCCGGTACATAATGAGAGTCTGAAGCCTGGGCAACAACCGCTGCGCAAGAGCATAAAATAGAAAATGCGAGTTTGTTTAAATTAATATTCATATAACATCCTTATTAGTAATTTTAAAAATTACGCACTGATACACTTATCCAAAATGTGCCATGTACAGACTTAAAGCCTGCGCTTAAAATAGCTTTTACATGCCAGTTTTTCGTACATTAGTTGATGATTAGGCTCTTTCCGTGCCAACCATAATCACTAGTAAGCGTACCGGTTTTCCGCTGTCGTTGACCCAAGCGTGGCGCGTGCCGTTTTGCACCACGATATCACCGACATTCAATGTCTTAGCATCTTCATCCAGTAAAAGATTGACTGTGCCTTCTAAAATAACCACATAATCAATGGTGTCAGTTAAGTGATAACCTGGTGGTTCAGGTTCAAAAGTTTCAGCCAATCCCGGCAGGCGTGCAAAGGTTTCCTGAATCAATTTGTCCAAATCAACAGGTGCAGGTACATCAGCTTGAGTAGATGGAAAAGTTACAATCATCGCAGAAGTTCCTGCGACTTCAGGCAAAATGGTGCTTTGGTCAACTTCTGGCGTTTTAAATGCGCCACCGACTGTAGTTTTCGCTGAAGTCCGCCAGAAAATTTCCACACTAAAACCTGGTTGATATTCAAAATAATTCTCAACCTGAATCGGTGTTTCTGAAATAATTTTTGATTTATTGTTCAGGTTATTACCCGTCACCAAGACACGATAATTACTCATGTTTTACTCCTTTTAAATGGGATGCTGAAATTTTTATGCTTCGTGAGCGATATAAAAATTTCTAAATCCGTTTCCTTGGGACTCAATATCTGTCAGTGCTTTGTTGATTTCTTCGAGTGGGTAAGCGTGTTCCTCTAACAATGAGAAATCTAAAATCCCCGCTTCAAATAATTTAGCTAGCTCATTTCCTTCCGCCGTGGTAAACCAAAGCGAACCGATATACTGCAATTGCGCACACATAAATGGATGTGGGTCGATTGGAATTGGACCTGCAACACCACCGATTTGAATAATGCGACCACCACGAGTCACCGCCTGCATCCCATCCGTTGCCAAAGCTGTCGGGGATTTAGCACCAAGGGTATCAATCATTACATCCACCCCATCTGGTAAATGGCGACGAACTTGTTCATGAATGGCCTCATCACCCATTTGGATTGGAATAATGCGTTGACTATTCAGGGCTTGAAGACGTTTAAGTGCCTCAGGGTCTCGTGCTGCAACAAAGATTTTTGCTGCGCCGAAAGCCAATGCCAATAAGGTGGCATTTACCCCTAAAGTACCGCTTGCACCCAAAATCAAAATGCTTTGAGACGGTCTTAATTGTGATTTACGAATGCCAGAATATGCTGTACCTAAATAGCCAAATCTTGACGCTGAAGCAAAACTTAAATTTTCAGGAAGTCGCACTAAACTGCTGATTGGAGCAGTCATATACTGACCATAGCCTGCGTATGGATAACGCTTAAATACATTGGTCGATCCAGCACCAAAGCCGAAATACCCCATAAATGTAAAAGAATTACAAAAAGTTGCATTTCCTGAGTGACAAGACGAACATTCACCACAGCCAATACCAGGATTTATATAAACACGATCCCCCTTTTGATAAGTCGTGACATTTTCACCTACAGTAACCACTACACCTGCTGAATCCAAGCCAAAAATGGCTGGCAATTCAGGCAATGGTAAAAATGGATACCATTCAGGGAAATACGTCGTCACATTTTTTAAATTGGGAATAATTCCACTACTTTTTACCTGAATCAGGACATCATTTGGTCCTGGTGTAGGAATGGGTAACTCATCTATGGTAAATCGACCACCGACACTATGTAATCGTGCTGCTTTCATCATGCTCATGATTCATCCTTGATTTTTAACAACATATATTTTTAAGTTAAAAAAAGCGCATACCGATTTACGATATGCACACCTGCGCTTAGTCTTCTTTAATTTGACGAACTTTATAGCCTGGACGATGACCATCAGCCGTATCTTTAAAGATCAAACTAGTATTTTTCGATGAACCTGCAACACCACGTGCTGGTTTTGCAATACCACGGTTCCAACGTGACGCCAATTTACGCCATGTGATTGGCGAAACATCTGTTGCCATCAACTGTTCATCTTGCCAGCCTGTACCATCAATATAGAAGTTCTGCATCGCTTCACGAGCATGCAAATCGCAGTCATTGAAACCATGTAGACACAATGGTTTGTAAACTAAATCAAAACGTTTTTTGAAATTCTTACGTTCTTCAGGGGTATTACAAACTCTAACCAAGATTTCCCAATATTCATGCGTATCATCAGTAATTGGCACATACCATTCATACTGTACAACATGCTCTTCAGGCCAGTTTTCAACCATCAAAACGCCCGGCAATACCACTGATGTACGATAGAAACGCCCTTTTAGGCCTTCAACTTTTACATTCAGTTCTTGGTTTTCTAAGATGGGTTCCCATTTGTCAGTGAACAACCATTGCATCAAACCTTTTGGACCATTTTCATCTTCAACTACGGTGATTGCATCGTCAGAAGTCGGCACGATACCTAAAGGAAGTGTCCAATCCATCGCATGTACAATGGTATTGTCTGCGTGTACAAGAATATGTCCATTGTCAAAACCATTTTCACAAGCAATACGCCAGTCACCAAAACCAGTACGGTGCATCCCCATAATCATGGCATTTTCATCCAAGACGCTTGGTGAATGTGGCCATAATGGGTGTGGGAATTTTTCGCTACTTTCAGGGAAACGGAACGGTAAGTCGTGTGAAAGTGGTGGCGCATCTTCAAATGGGAAGTCTTCGTCACGGACAAACACAAAAATCATGCCGTTCACTTCATGCACTGGATAATTGGTAATGCCTGTTGTGCCAATAATCTTGTCGTTCGGGTTACCCACGATCGTCGTCAAATCACCACTTTTCAAATCAAACGTAAAACCGTGATACCAACAAGAAATTGTTTCTTTGTTAAAGCACATTGGCTTTTCAGATAAACGCACACCACGGTGAGCACATTGATCTTTCAGCGCAAAAACTTCACCATTGACACGACGTAGTACAATCGGTGTACCACAAATTTGGATTCCCTGAACTTCATCTTCAGAAAGTTCTTCGCTGAATAATGCTGGGTACCAGTGGTTCATAAAACCCCAAGCTGCATCTTTATAAGGTTGATATTGACTCTGTGTCTTTGCATCATTGGTACGGGCTTCACTGATGCCCTTCTGCACGACACGACGTCGAATAATTTTTTCTTCAGACATTTCAAAGTTCCTTTTAAACTAACCGTACTGCACTTTAGGAACTTCATCTTATTTCATCTAAAAACGCTCACCGCTCCAAAAAATGCAAAAATTATCCATGAAATGCATGAATATTTAACAATACATAAAAAGAATATTTCATACTGAAAATAACTTTATAAGGATAATTTATTCTTCAAATTTTAAGAGGAAAAATACTAACAGCCCAAGCACACAAAAATATTTTTGAATTAAAATTAAGCAACTTAAAGCAAATCCACATTCTTAAACACGTCTAAAAAAAGATACCTTTAGTCATAAACTAAAGGTATCTCAAGAATAATTTTAATAAATCAATGTAAAACATGATGATTAGCTAAATTATGAAAATATTCAGTCCGTCAGCAAATTACTGAATACCATTTTCAAGAAAATCAATTGCCATACGATTAAACTTATCTGCATACTCCCATTGTGCCCAATGACCACACCGATTTAAAACATGCAACTCTGCACGTTGTAATCCATTAAGTAGAATCAAACCAGTTTCCATCGGCACAAAGCGGTCTTCACGCCCCCAAATAATCAACGTTTCATGATTAATTTCAGGCAAACGATAACTTAAATCTGGAAACTGGTTTGGATTGGCTTTGGAACTGTTTACAAAATTTTCCAGATGATCTTTACGCGTTAAAATACTATTTAAGCGGTTTGTGAAAATTTCTCCAGTTAAATTACTGGTGTCATAGACGAAAATATTCATCATTTCTTTTAAGTTTTCTATGTTCGGGTTCTGATAAAGCTTATTAATAAGCTTTATCCCTTCCGCCGGTTTCGGTGTGAATATCCCTCCCCCACCTGTACCACCACCCATTAAAATCAGTTTATCAACCAAGTCAGGGTATTCTAGAGTGAATGCAACTGCACTATGAGCACCCATAGAGTTGCCAATCAAACTAATTTTGCTTAGGCTCAATGCATCCACCACCCCTTTCAAAATTCGAGCGTTCAAATGAGAGCGTGAACCACTATCATTCAGAACTGTATCGCTCTTACCCCATCCCGGACAATCCATCAAAATCACCCGATAACCAGCATCAGTCAGTGGTTGAATATTACGATTAAAGTTTGCCCATCCACTCGCTCCCGGTCCGGAACCATGCAACATCACCACAACTCGGTCACCTTGCCCAATATCGTTATAATGAATATTGAATGTCGATGCTTTATCCTGAATTAAAATAAACTTACTAGTTTCTACTTCAGTCCATTGTTTTGACATATTTTTATATCCTAAATTTTTCTGTTTTTAGTTAAATCATAATTTAACCGTGGTAACTGTGAGTGCACCATATCCTGCAATCCACTCAGGAATGGGTCGATAATAACGGTTTTTTTCTACTGTCTGACCAAATGCTGCCATGGCAGCAGCAGCAGCAACCCAGTTTTTAACCTCGTGTGTCGATTTGCCTGCAAGATTAGAAAGCTCTTGGTTACTCAAACTATCCAATCCTGATAACTGCCCTGTGGCAATCAGATTCAAAAACCACTGATCCCACTCTGGATTCAAGGGATGCAAGCTGTTCTGATCAACAACAAAATGGTGTGCTGCATCAATGACACGTTGAGTCCGCGCTTGTCGTTCATCTGTAGATAAATTACGTCCACTGCCAAGTAATCTGTCTCTGACATGATCATTAGCGGTATGGAGTTCTGGCACTGGTGGCTGATGCGAAAGACCGCCAGAACCAATAATCAGTACACGCTTCTCTAATGTGGCAACAAAATTTCCCAAGGCTTCACCCAAAAGATGCACTCTTTTAAAAGATGGCAGTGGTGTAGCGACAGAATTAATAAATACTGGAATCACAGGAACCTGATCGAGCCCACCTAACAAAAACTCTAAAGGCTGTGCAAAACCATGATCGACCTGCATTTTATGAGAAATGGCAACATCAACTCCGTGCTCCAACACATAGGTAGCAGCAGCTTCAGCAAGCTCGGCAGGGACTGACAAATCACCCTTAGCGGAACCAAAATCTCCAATCGCATGCGCTGCCGTGCCAATACAAAACGATGGCATCATGTCGTAAAAAAAACCGTTATAATGATCCGGTGCAAAGAGCAAAACCAATTCTGGATCAAATTCCTTAATCTCTTTACGCGCATTGGCAATCGTATTTTTAATTTCATCTAGAATAGCTTTTTCTGGATCGACCAACCCAATCAAGGGCGTATGAGATAAACACTGTAAAAATGCGTGCATTTCAGGCTACCTCATCGTGAGACTTTAAATAGATAATCATTAACCTACTCCTCAATCATGCAGATACCATTAATTACTAGCAACGAATTGCTCAGCGAAAATATTCTCCGCTTTAACCCCTAACTCTAATAAACGAGTAGTTGCAGCATTAATCATCGGCTGTGGACCGCAAAGATAAGCAACTGTGTTGGAATCA
>NZ_VOYW01000023.1:0-56001 GCF_013420085.1 Acinetobacter sp. YH12027 | reverse complement strand
TGAAATTCATGCACGTGTAGCAGTCCTCAACAGATTTACGGAATTAGGTCGACCACTTACCCAAGTTACGCCTTAAATTTGGCTCAATTAGGGGGCTTTGTATTTCAAATCTTTGTGCAACAAAGCCTTCTTTTTATGAAAAAAGACGCTATTTTTTAAAATGTTTTACCGATTATCTACTGCAAATGGATGGATCGGATCTATCAAAAGGGTTGTTCTATTTCATTATCAAAATATTTTTAGATTGGATTGATCAGCAAAAGAAAAATTTTGATTTATCCAATAAAGATAGTGTGATCGATGCCTATCGTCGTTACAGTAAATATTTAGTAGATCGGACTCTGCTTGCGGATACTGATGACGATAACTTGGCTGCGCATACCGCAAAGCAGTATCAGCGTTATGTTGCAAAACTGATCGCATATGTATTTGATTGTCATGAAATTGATATTGCTAGTCAAGCGATGCAAGTACAGTCGCAGCGTTATGATGTTCCCGTTTTACCAATTGCACAGGAGGATCATCAAAAAACGTATGCAACTTTGTTGAATGTATTTTCGGAAATCCATCGTATCGTTGTCCAGAAGGGTAACTTTCCCGCGCACTTTCAATCCGTGGATCAGGAAGAGTTCTATTTTTACTCAGGCTTTAATCATCAAATTGAAAAACAACATATTCAGTTTGATATGCACAGCTATTTGTCTAAATATTCAGCTATTCCCGATTTTTCAAAAATGTTGGTGGATTTCGGGCTTGCTGAAGATAGTGATCATCGAAAGCGCTTACGTGAAAATCGTAATCAAGCGATTCGTAAGCTTGAAGAGCGTAATAAAGATAAACGACATATGGAGCGAGAGCGACTTGCCTCCTATGGTCTTTGCATCGGCATGTTGTTGTTTATCACACAAACGGGGGCTAATTTAGACACAGCTCAGCAGTTACAGCTAGATACGATGGAAATCTTGCCCTCAACTCAGGGGCGGAGATTCTCAGGAACAAAAAGTCGTGCTGGAGGGAAAGAAGTTCGGCCTGAGTTTGGGGTGACATTTGAACCTGTTTTTAGACAAATTTTAGAACTTAGAGCATGGTATATCCAAGATGAAACCTGTGATTTTGTCTTTCCACAACGTAATGAAATTCGAAGGCTTGTGCCGATTGGACATAATAAATTGCAAAATATAAAAAGCTTTTTACAACGCATTTTTCCTCAAATGGTTTGGATTACACCACAACAGTGGCGTAAGCATAAAAGCAGTCAAACCGTTGAGTTAAGTGATGGTGATTTACTGCTTGAAGCTGAAGTTATGGGTCACTCACTCGATACAGCAAGAAATAATTATGCACGTACGTCATTTAAAGATGCAGCTCAGCAAATTTCACAGTTCTTTAATGAGCTGAGAGATGTTGCAGTCGCACAAACTCGAACGCTTGAGCGAATTTCGGTACAAACGATAGATCAGCCTGTTGATGTTCAAACCTTACCTGTCGGTGCATGTGTGACAGCAACGCCACAGCCTGAAAAAGCACTTGGTTTTACTGCACAAGCGCCAACCCCAAACTGCCAGCAATTTGAGCATTGCTTGTTCTGTCATCACTATGCAATCCATGCCGATGATACGGATATTCGTAAGCTTTTATCACTGAAAAGTCTACTTGGTTATGTCAAACAAAAAGCCACGGATTTGATCAAATGGGAACAGCAGTTCGGTGTTGTACTACACCGAATTGACGAAGTGCTTAATGATTTATCAAACACTTATGAAAATCTACGTGACCGTATTTTTTCAATTCAAGAAGAAGTAGAAAGCGGTGATTTAGATGCCTATTGGCTCAATCATTTTGAATTATTACTTGATTTGGGGTGGATCGCATGAGTTCATTTAATTCGTATTTATATGCTACTGGCGTTGCTGAACAGTTTTTACCTGATGAGTACAATCTACAAAATAATCAGCTGACTATTCCAAGTTCTTTTGTATTGTCTCGAATGAAAAGTGGTGCAACATTATCGGTTTATACAGACAATGTTTGGGATCTTTCACCCTATTTACCGAAGTGCCACTGTCGCCTGAATTTTGATAGCTGGCTTGAAAATGCTCGTGAAGATAATTTTCTATTCTGTCAAATACGTGCAGAAATGAAAAAAATCATCTTTGCATTATTATACGTTAAAACAGGTAAGTCGATGATTAAAAGTATTAAGCAACGCCATCTTGCATTGCGTCAGTTTGCACGACTTGCATACAAGAATGGTTGTACGTTGCGGCAGTTATTTGGTGATGGTGCTTATCTATCGAAAGTCAATGATGCTTATGCTGGCGTGAGTTATTCAACCGCTTTGTGCATCAAAGCATTTTTAACCGATTGTTTTACGCTACAACAGCAGTACCCCTTATTAATCCCTGCTTTTAGTACATATCAACCGATTGAGCATTTAGTCAAACTCGTTGCATTATTGCGCTTACAGTCAGGTAAAGTCGGCCCGCAAACCAAACTTATTCCTTCACGGCTTTATATCGCTTTAATTAATGCTTTAGCAGATAAATTGAATGAATTTAATCAAAATGCACCTGCGTTGTTGCAATGGTTTCAGCGTATTCAGCAGGATGCCAATTTTGCACTGATGCCTATAGAGTTTAAACGTGCTAAACGAGCAATAAGTTTCGACGATGCTCGTGATTTGCTGGGTTTAACAGAACTATTTGAGAATCATCAGATTAAAAAACATGCCAATCTGACCCGTTATATAACGTTGATTCAAGGCATGGCCAAACTTTGGATTCACTTATTCACAGGTATGCGGGATAACGAAGTCAATCAACTGTCTTATGATTGCTATCAAACGGTTAAGAGCAATGAGCATCTTGTGCATGTGCTGATGGGTTATACTTCAAAATTACACGGTGGCGGTAATAAATCCACCTATTGGATCACATTTGAAGATATTCAAATCGGAGTGAATGCTGCTCAAAGCATTGGTGAGATTTATGCTTTGCTCAATCCACATTATGATTTTTCTAACCCTCGTGAATATCCCTTATTTCCAACAAGATATTTACAAAAACCTCGGCATAAAAATAATCGAAATATTGAGCATGAGGCGGATTTTATTTCTAATTATGAAGGTGCTCCGACTCGCACAGAGACTAATTTTAATGACTATCGTCAGCATATTCTAGAAAAGTTGGGAGATGAACTACGAATCACTGAAAGCGATATAGCTGAGCTGGAAGCATTCGATAGCTTCCGCAACTGGCGAGAAGAAAAAGACTGTCAAATTGGTAAATATTGGAATATTTGCACGCATCAATTCAGACGTTCTTTGGCGGTCTATGGTGCACGTTCAGGCGTTATTGGGCTAGGGGCCTTGTCTGTGCAATATAAGCATTTAACCGAAGCGATGACGCTATATTATCGAGAAAATTCAGTATTTGCTCCGAATATTTTAGCCAATGATAGCCAAAAAGAGTTTATTCAAGAGCTTGAGTATCAGCGACTGGTACATTCTTATGCCCAGTTCGAGGACAGTGTAATTAATAGTTCTAGTCGCTTGGCAGGTGGTGCAGGAACCTATTTACAGCTACAAAAAGACCGTAAGCAATTACTTAAAGTATTCCCTAACCGTGATGAAACCATCAAGCGTATGAAAAAGGGTGAAATCGCCTATAAGCCTAGCTTGTTTGGAGCATGTAGCAATCCTGATTCTTGCGAAAAAATTTCTTTTACTGCAATTACTAGTTGTTTGAGTTGTGCCCATGCTGTGTTTGACGCAACAAGTGCTGAAAAAATGCAAAAAGCGGTTCAGCGGCTACAACGGCAGCGAGATATGCAAGTACAGAACAGTCTGCTATACGGGCAAATGGACAGTGAGATTTTGGCTTTAAACAAAATGATTCAAAGAATTCAAACGATTAATATTGAGGTGTAAAATATGAGTGCACTTAATGATTATTACGCAGCTTTAGAGCGATTAAAAGCCAACAAACCGATTGTTCTACCGAAAGGCTCTGCCATTAATAACGATACGGTTGCAATGGAGGCTGGACGTAAACGAGGCTCGATTAAAAAGAGCCGTCATGCTGCATTAATTGAGGCAATTGAGCAAGCTGCACAGGCAGCAGGGCAAAATGTTCTTTCGCCTGCCCAGCAAATTGAGCAAGCGAAAATTAAGACCAAGGCGGTGAAAAGTGATTATGAGCAGCTGAAAGAAGATTATGAAAAACTGCTGGAAAAGTGCAATTCGCTGTTGCTGGAAAATTTTGAATTGAGGCAAAGTGTCCGAACTTTATAATTGAGATAGCCACTAAATTTTGTAATTTAGTGGCTATTTGATTTTAATTCGCCTTACAAAAAGATGAATTTATTGCTAAAATTTTATAATAATTTGAAATAGCTAGGTTTTTTTAAGGGGGCATGGATATTTTCGGATATTACTATTATTTGCCTTGATCTATACCATAACGAATAGTCGATTCTATATTTTATTCATAATTCAGGGTAATATAGCTAAATTTTCAATCTACCACGTCAACTAGCATAAATAAAAAATTCTTGTTGTGATTTGGAATCTGCTCCACTGATTGGGGGTGAGCAGGTGAAATTGTGTATTAATGTATCCATTCATTCCATATTTATTTAGAGGAATTATGACTAAATATAATATTTTCATAATTGGAACTCGTGCCCAATTAATAAAAGTTGCACCAACCTTAAGGGTATTTGAAAAAAAAGGTCTTCCATTAAAATTTATCTTGACAGGGCAGCATAATGATACTATGGACGACATCATTGAAGAATTTGGAATAGAAACCCCAGCAATACCATTAATTAAAAATAAAGAGCACTCTTCAATTTTAGCTTTATTGTTATGGTTACCTCGTATTTTTTTATTAATTATTCTTACATTAAGAAAGTATAAAAAATCAAATATTTTTGTTCATGGTGATACATTAACTACCTTGATGAGTACATTAGCAGCAAAACTTACTGGAAATTCTGTTATCCATTTGGAAAGTGGCTTAACTTCTAAAACGCTTTTCAATCCATTCCCTGAAGAAATAATTCGAAGAATTGTATTTAGATGCACAGATGTTGCTTGTTGTCCCAGTGGAAAAGATGCTCAACACATGAAAAAATATCCTAAAGCCAAGATTCTTTATACTCATGGCAATACCATTCTAGACAGTATTGTCTATTTAAATATTGGGAAAAATATAAAAAAAGAACCAAATACAATCTTGGTTTCATTACATCGCTTTCATAACATTTACAATAAAGAAAGATTACAACCCATTGTAGAAATGCTCATTACCTTAAGTGAAAAATATACAATTAATTTTGTTCTTCATCCAGCAACACAGAAAAAGTTATCTCAATATGGCTTGTTAGAAATACTAAAAAAAAATAGAATTAATTTATTACCAAGGATGGTTTATCAGAAATTTCTAAATTTTGCATTATCAAATGAAATTGTTATTACTGATGGTGGTTCAAACCAGGAGGAATTAGCATATTTTGGCCATCCAACTATTATTCTAAGAGAAATAACTGAGAGGCAGGATGGTATAGGTGAAAATGCTATTTTAATTAATGAACCATTGAATATTGTTAAATTTATTATGTCTAGAGAATACACTCGTCTACAAAAACAAAAACTGAATCTAACGTCCTCACCCAGTGAAATAATTGCTAATTACTTTAGATCATAAGATATTGAATACAGGAATGACTTAATGAATATATTAAACTCACCAACCACCATTTCCCAGTCAAACATATTCCCTAAATACCCAGAGAATTTTGGTATGGTGGCAATAGAAGCTGCTGCACATGGCACACCTACTGTTACCTTTGCGACGGATGGAATTGTGGATGCTGTACAACATGGTAAAACTGGGTTTTTAATTAAAAAACAAGATTACCAAGCTCTGACACAAACAAACTTAGAGTTTTTAAAAGGTAATTTATTAATAGATAAGACACTATGTAGCAATGCTGCTAAGCAATTTGCATGGGCTTTGTTGCATAAATATGTAAGCATCTGATTTAAATAAATTTAATTTTAGATCAAAAAATAATCAAAACTTTTAAAATCATATAGTTATGAAATCTTTGTGCAACAAAGCCATTTGCATGGTATCATCTCTTAGAGAAGTTTAATCAATTAATAAAGTCTTTGGACGATTAAATTAAATTTTTCTATCGTCTTTTTCCAATCTAAAATCTCTATATTTACTTTAATTAGACTATAGAGTTGTTGATTTATCTTTAAAGTCAACGTTTTATAGTCTTTAGGAGGGTACAATAAACTACTATCTAATAAGTTTTTCATATCACCAACACTACTTGATAGAATAGTGAGATCTGTTGCCAACATTTCATAGGCTTTTTGTGGAAAGCAATAACGCCCAAAATCATCATCAGGAATACATACTACCCCAATATCTAAAGATTGAAACAGATAATTAATTTCCTGATGAGGCAACATTCCTAAATATATAACTCTTTCATCATTTGGTAAGGGTGTATCTTCCTCTATAGGTCCTGCAAGAACTAAATATATATCTGGATCTTGCTGCCGAATCATTTCCCAAGCCTGAAATAGATCATCTATTCCTTTCATTTTTGTTAAACCGCCAGCTGTCCCCACTAATTTTGCATGAGCAGGTAAATTTAATTTTATTCTTGCTTCAGCTTTACTCCCCTTAAAGAATAGTTTTTTATCAATTACACTTGGCATGGCTAAAATATGAGGTACATTTGGGTGATCCTGCTTAATTTTTTCAGCCAAACTCTCACTTGTCGTACTAATTAATTGAGCAGAATCCAATGCTCTATAAAAAAAAATTTTGATGAATGGAATATTGGCCTGACCATAAGATTCGAAATTATCATATAAGTCTGCAACAAATGGCTTACTTAGTTGTTTTGCACACCATGCACCCCAAACAATATGTGGAATATCTGATGCAGCAATAACAATATCTGGTTGGTATTGTTTTAATTTTTGTGAAAGTAAAAAAGGATAAGTGAATAATCCCAGTTTTTTTAAGCCCTTATAACTTTTTGAGTGCCAAATAAGTTTTTTTTCATGATTGGACTCATCCCAAGTGCCTTCATGATGTGATTGATAACTCAAACAAAAACATTCAACTTGGTGCCCAAGATGTGCCAATTGATTCGGTATCTCGTATAAACGCGCATATTTATCTAAAATGACATCTTTAGACATATATTGCCGTTTACATAAGAATGCGATTTTCAATTATTTTCTCTCCAGTATTTTATCTACAGCATTCAACGCCGCACCTACAACTTGATCCATATTGTAATAGCGATACTCTGCTAAACGACCAACAAAAGTAACATTTTTTTCACAGTCTGCTAAGGATTTGTACTTCTTAAATAAAGCTTCATTTTCATCACGTGGAATTGGATAGTAAGGATCACCTTTAGCTGTTGGATACTCCCGAACAATTGAGGTGGTAGGGTGTTGTTGCCCTGTAAGATGTTTAAATTCAGTAATGCGGGTAAATTCAAAGTCATTTGGATAGTTTATAGTTCCGACACTTTGGTATTGTTCAGTATTTTCTAGGTGTTGATGCTCAAAGCGCAAGGAGCGGTAAGGTAACTTGCCAAATTTATAGTCATAAAACTCATCTATACAACCTGTATAAATCAGATGATCATACTCGACACCTTGTGCCAGCAAATCTTTATAGTCTGTACTCAATTTGACAGTAATGTTTGGATGATTCAGCATATTTTCAAACATAGCTGTATAACCATGTAATGGCATTGCTTGATAAGTATCGGTAAAGTATCGGTCGTCGGTATTGGTACGTGTTGGAATACGTGCCGCTACGCCTGCTTTTAACTGAGAAGGATCTAGCCCCCACTGTTTTTTGGTGTAGTTTAAGAAGAACTTTTCATATAAATCTCGACCGACTGAATTAAGTACAACATCTTCACTGGTTAGTACTTTTTCTTTTGGTTCACGTACTTTTTCAAAATATTCAGCTGCTTCTTCTTCAGTTAAATCTAAATCATAAAGTTGATTGAGTGTGTCTCTATTAATCGGGAAGGGGTATTCCTGACCATTGAGTACGCCACGTACCCGATGTTCATAAGGTCGCCACTGGGTAAATTGTGATAAGTAGTTAAATATACGTTCACTATTGGTATGGAAAATATGTGGGCCGTATTGATGAATTAGAATGTCATGGGTGTCTTTGAGATCGTAAGCATTACCAGCAATATGATCTCGACGATCAACAACTAAAACCTGATACCCTGCTTCTGCCAATTCACGTGCTGATACCGCACCTGCAAAACCTGCCCCAACGATTAAAATTTTCATATTTCTTACCTAAAAATTAACAATTATAATAATTAATCATTAATTTATTTAAATGTGAATCCATGGAAAATATATTTATCTGATTCCTCCAAAACAAAGATAAATTTCCAGGATTAGATGTCAAAAATTCAAGCTTACTGTAAAAATCATTTACATCATTGTGTTTAAATATAAATTTAGTATCTTTACTGAATATTTCAGAAGCCCCTCCTAAATCTGAGGTAAGAATAGGAGTACCACTAGACACCAACTCGATAGCAACTTGAGGTAAATTATCTTCCCATTGAACAGGAATGATACCCACATCTATAGATTCTAAAATATTTAGAATATTCTTATGATTATACCCATTATATAATTTTAGGTATTCAAATTTTTCTTTTAGAGTTTCAAGTCTATCCAATGTATCTTGATCACGATATCCTGCTGCAACAACTATATTAATTTTATTGGCTAAATCAATACTCATACTTTCAATAGCGTCAAGAAAAAAATCAAACCCCTTATCTGAACGCATATATCCTAAATAACCAATTGTTATTTTATCATCAAACTTCCCTTTCAAAACTGTTTTCTTATAATTTGAATAAAATTTAGTACCTATATAATTAACACTTATATTTTCACTTGAAAAACCAAATTTAATTAATACTTCCTTAGTTCTTTCAGAAACACAAATAATTTCATCAAAAAATTCTTTACACATATAAATGTTTTTTAATCTAAATTCTTCAAATTTTTTTGAATTACCCTCTCTATTAAAAGAATTCTCATCATAAAAAAAATTATTTTTCAAGTTAAATAAATAACGATATTTCTTAAAAATAATTCTTAAAAATGAATAGAATCCATTATAAAACTTAGATTTATTCATTATCCTTTCTTTTAGAAAGGTTTGTATAAATTTTACTTTTCTTTCATGCAAGGAGATATCATTATATTTAACACAATTAAGGCAATTTTCCCCCAAAGAATAGTCTAAGCAATTTTTTTCATTTTTATACCATAAGTTCACTTGCATACAAAGTAAGTTATAATTATGGACTGAGAAAATAAATTTTGATTTCTTATAAATATTTCTTAAATTTTCAATAAAATTAAAGGTCAAACCTTCAATATTATGAAAGTGGAATACATCAATTTCAGGAATTTCTTTATAAAGATCATCAGCAAGAGAATTTATCTCAATATTTGAAGTAAATATATCAGGTCTGTGAAAGGAGCTGGCGGAAGGTGCTATAAATGGTGAATTATAAATAATACAACGTGTAAGCCTACCCTCACTATAAAATTTTAAGAAAGGCTCTTTTCTAAAAAAATCATACCTATCTCCTGCACTCAAAAAATATACATTATGTCCTTGATTTATTAGTTCATTAACTAAATTTCGCAAATAAACACTAACTCCTCCTCCAGGACTTCCTTGATCATCAAATTGAACAAAATTATATAATAAAATATTCATATTAATTCCAACACCATAAAATTTTTACTTCTAGATATTCCATAGATATTACAGCCATTGTGATATTTTTAGACATTAAATTCCAATTTAATGGTTTTATCACAAACTGCTATTGCACTCTCTCGATGAGCAATAATCACCATAGTCTTTTCTCCACTCAATCCTTGAATTGCCTCATTTACCGCTTGCTCTGTTTCTGTATCTAAAGCACTAGTCGCTTCATCCATAAACAGCACTTGTGGATCTCTATATAAAGCTCGAGCAATTCCGATACGCTGGCGTTGCCCACCAGAAAGCATCACCCCACGCTCACCCACAAAAGTATCATAACCATCTTTTAGGTTATTTACGATAAACTCATGAATTTGTGCTGCCTTTGCAGCCTTCATAACAGCATCCATGTCAATATTATCTTTTGGAACGCCAAACGCAATATTTTGAGCGACTGTTTCATCTACTAAGTAAATAAATTGAGGAATATAGCCAACTAAGTTCTGCCACGAATGCACATTGTTTTTACTAATCACAATGCCATCCACCAATAACTCGCCCTGCTGTGGTTCTAAAAGCCCAAGTAATATATCCATCAGTGTACTTTTACCCGAGCCGCTTTTTCCAACAATTCCAATACTACTCTTACAAGGAATAACAAGGCTAAAATTCTCTAATATATTTTTATTTGGGTCACTTGGATAAGCATAACTTACATTTCGTAGCTCAATGCGGTCTTTAAAGCTAAGTTGTGGATAATTCTGCTTTTGATCTAATTGAGTAGGCAAGTACAAATCATCTAATATTTTATTGGCTGAATCTAAAGAAAAACGCATGCTTGATATTGCACGATAAATATTTTGTGCTGAGGGCAACATACGATATGCAGCAAAACCAAATAATCCCAATGATGGCAATATTGTAGAAATATTTTGATTATTTAATACTAGGCCTATTGCTAATCCTATAATTGCACAATACCCCATTGCTTCAACCAATAACAAGGGAACATTCCCTACAGTTTGATTGGCGGCTAGATGTCTTGCAAAAATTCGGGATTGCTCTTGAAAATGTTTTAAATAACCTTGATCTGCATGGTTAATTTTAACATCTTTAATACCGCCCAAGACTTCATTACAAGCTTTATAGCGCTCACTATTCGCATGATGAAATTCCTGACCAATTCGACCTAGAAATTTTCTTACCCCTAAATAAATTAAAACATATACCATTAAAAACAAAGTAAATGCAGTAATTGCCATATATGGATTATGCATAAATATCAACATAATCATAGCAAAAATAACTAGACCATAAGATATTATGATCATGATAGGCTGAATAATATTATCAATCAGTTGATCAATCTGTGAAAGAATATTTTTTGTTAGTTCCGAACTATTTTTCTGAATAAAGAACTCATAATCTTGCTTTAAATATATCGAAAGTAATCGAGTTGATAAATAATGGCGCTGCAAACTTACAAAGCGACTTGTTCCATAAGAATGAATCACTTTAAAAATAGCTGACAAAATAATCAGCACCATTGAAATCAGGCCTAACTTAATAATAAAATTAGTATAAGATGTAGCATTTAAAATTACATAAAAATAATGGAATTTTTGATCATTTTGAATGATATTAGGACTAGAAAGAACGGCTAAAAATGGCATAATTGAGATTACACCAAGTGTTTCTAAAAATGCCATTAAAATAGTTAAAATAAGAACAATAACAAATTTTCTTTTTTCCAATTGAGTTAAAGTTTTCCACAAACGATAAATAATGTCCAACATCTTAATTATTCGCTATCTTTATACATAAGGCTAGTAATTTGTTCTGAAATAAGCCCCATCAGAAAAACCATAATACTTCCCGTATATAATAAAGCACTCATATTGGTAAAACGACCTGCATCCCACAAAGTATAGCCATACCAACCTGTTCCCATTAAAAATAGCACTACAGCGATTGGTAAAAACATCTTTAAAGGTGAGAACAATGTTGCTATCTTAAAAATAATCAGAAAAAAACGTATTCCATCTTTTACTGGATTGATATGGCTTTTCCCAATTCGTTTTGCCGCGTGAATTGGCACATAAGTGACCGAATAACCCGCACGAAAGAACGCCATTGTGCTGGTAGTTGGATAAGAAAAACCATTAGGCAGTAAATATAAAAATTCACGGAATTTATCTGCGCGGACGGCACGAAAACCAGAAGTGAGGTCTTCTACTTTTTGTTCAGTCATATACGTTGCAAGGTTGTTGTAAAGTGCATTGGCAATACCACGACCAATACTGGCTTGTGAGCCTTTTTGTCTGGCCCCTACAACTAAGTCATAACCTTGTTGAATTTTCTCAATCAAGCGAGGGATATCTTGCGGATCATGCTGCCCATCTGCATCCATAAAGACAATCACATCACCTGTTGCAGTTCTTGCTCCAGTTTTAATCGCTGCACCATTACCTTTAGAGTAAGGATGAGTGACTACTTTAGCACCAGCAGTTTCTGCAACTTGTTTTGTTTGGTCTGTAGAACCATCATTCACCACAATAATTTCATGAGCAAGCTGTAATTGTTGAATCTGTGCAAGGGTTTGACCAATTGCAGCAGATTCATTTTTTGCAGGGAGGACGATGCTGATCTTCAAATTTTTCCCCTTAAAGCTCAGTTTGAATTTTATCTATGAAGACTTTTTGTAATCTTGATATTTCCATATCATACTCGGTCTTACTACGCTTTAACTTAGATGTATCTTGGTGCTGATATACTTCATCAACTTTATTGAGTAAATTTAAAGCATTTTGTGCTGAGCCATAGGTACCAAGTTCTGCAACCATCATTAATCCAGCTTCAACATCATTATATCTTTGAAGTGCTTCTTGATAATATGCTATAGCTGCCTTCTCTTGATGCATAGCTAAATATATTTTTGCTTTAAGATACGGTGATAAACGCTGGTAAACAGAAATTTTGTTATAGCCCGCATGTTGGTCTAAATGTTGAATTAAGCTTAAAGTGAGCTGACAATAACGAATACATTGCTGTTCATTTGCAATAACACCTTCTGTAAGTACACGTAAGCCTTGTATTGCTTGGGCATCAAAAGGTTGTTTTTTTAGTTTTTGGGTGGTGAATTCAAAATCTTGTTCAGTTGCTAAAGCATAGGAAACTTTTTGTAAAAGTAGTTGCATATTAAGCAAAGCACTTTGCGGCATTCTTTCTAGAGAGCTTTCTAAATGCTGGTTAGATTCAAATAGATAACCTTGCTCTGTTAGTTTTCTTGCAATAGTGCTTTGAGCACGTGGAGAGTTAGGGGTGTTTTTGGCCCAGTACATTAAAAGAGCGTTAGTATTTCCCCAAAGTTTTGCTCGTTCATAAGTAAAAAAGCTTAAAATTGAAAAAATAACGGCAATAATTAAATAAACTAGTTTAGGATTTATTTTTTCTTTTAAAAAATACAAGGCAGCAGCGATAGGTAAAAATAAGAATAATGCGGCTAAATAATTACGATGCTCAAAATATAGCTCTAGACCAAGTACTGTTGACTCCATCATATGTGCTGCAAAAAAGAATAGGATTGCAACTGAAAATAGAGGATATTTATTCTTATATAAGAAAGCTGAGAATAATAACCCTGTTAAAAAGACAATCGAAGATAGGGTTGTTATGGGGTCTAGTAAGGATTTAGATATTAAATATCCGTCTTGATAAAGTCCACGTCCTTCTATTTGGGGAATAAATAAGTGATATAAATACTCACTTACAATCCGAGCCTCACTGTATAGACGTTCTACTTGATTAAAATTGCGATTCGGCCAGAGATTTTCAGAAAAATTGAGCTCTCTAAATATGAGGTAAAGTACTGCCAAGGAAGGAAGCCATAAACATACGGCTCTCCATTGCCATATAGGTTTGTCGCGTTTATTTGGATTACAAAATTCTATGACTAAAATAAGTAAAGGAAGTAATGCTCCATTTTCTTTGCTATAGGTTGCTAAAATGGTACACAAGCCGATAGAGAGTGCCATATAAAAATAGGCTAGAATTGGTTTATGTGCTAGAAGTAAACGTGCTTTTAAATAGCCAATGATACCAATTAAAGTAAATAATGTAGCCAGTTGAGCCATACGTTGCACAACATAAAGTGTTGTTGAAACAAAATAAGGATGTAATAACCAAATACTTGATGCAATTAGTGCAATCCAAACTGCTTGTTGTTCTTTATAATTATAATTTCGTAATAAAAGTAAAACTGCCCAACAAAGTAAAACTCCATTGAATAAATGAATCATTAAATTGGTGTATTTAAATGAGTAAGCAACAGATGGCCAGGTATTATCATTCAATAAAAAGCTTAGTAATGAAATAGGCCGACCTGTAGGGCCAGATGAGCCAGATAAAATAAAATTATTGATTTTTTCCCAACTATTTATTGTCCCATAAGTCCCAAGTTGATTAAGGTTAGGAATATCATCAAATAAAAATGTCCCATTGAGACCTGATTTATAAACAAAAAAGGTAAGAGGAAGTGCTAAAAATATATAAATGATTTGTAGTTTTTTCAAAATTTCATCTCAAAAATAAACGCCCAACAGGGCGTTTATTAAATTCTTAGACAATTAATTATTCACGGCAGTTCGATGGAACATAATTTGGATCAATTGAATCTACTTTACATTTCCATTCAACTGAACCTGTTAATGTGGTTGGGCTTAGTAATAAGGTAGCACCATTTGTCACTTTTGAATTATATGTAATTGTGATTAAGCCATCTTCAATTTCTACAGAATCTACAGAATTTCCAGTGATAGTATCTGCTACGCCAGCCGCAGCATTATCTGCTGGTAATTCTCCTTGCGATGAAAAATATTCAGTAACTGCTGCTTTAGCACCACCAGCAAGGTTTAAACCTTCTGTTACATGTGAGCGCTTAGTGTAGTTTTGATAAGCAGGAATCGCAATTGCAGCAAGAATACCAATAATAGCGACAACAATCATAAGCTCGATGAGCGTGAAGCCCTTCTGCATTGTATTCATAACATTCTCCACAAATGTTGTTAATTTAGTTATAAGCTTTGTAAGCTAATTTATTGTTTGCACAAAGTATGCCAAAGCATATTATCCAATAATTCAACGTGAAATCAATACATTATTTAATGGATTGAAAAATGTAAAAAAACCTTGAGGTTAACTTTTGTAAATAAGTGACAAATAATGTCAGTTTTGTCAGTTTATAAGATACCTAAACTAGGGTTTTTACTACTGTAGTGGGTTGGAATATCGTTTTAAATACTCAAGTGCAATTTGTCGAGAACCAGCATAAGTAAGATGTTGATTATCCCGATAGAGTATCGTTTGATTGAGTGCAGAATAACAGTATTTTGCATCACATACGACATCATTAAAATCTATCACAATTAAATTGGGATGCACTGCTTGAATACGGTTTAAAAGCTGCTGCCACTCCTGAAAGTCGTTCCAATGCTTGCTGCGCTCAAAATAGCATGCGCTAAACGTAGTACGCAAATGACAATTTATATCGACATCCCTAAGTATTGGATTGTCATTAATTAGTACAGGAATAGCTCCAGATGTTTCAATGATTTGAATAGCATTATTGAGCCCTGCAATAAACATGGCTTTTGATTGATCTTTGACAGGCTGGAGTGTTTTTGAATAAATATGCCGTTCCCAATTGTGAGGAAAATACCCTCCCATGATCACATATTTAAATGAATTGCTCTTGATCAAATTGACAATATCGGCATTCTTTGTGTGAAAGTCAGCAATTCGTTGAGTGGTTTGAGTTCTCGGATTTTGGCTAAATCTATGGACACCCACTAGAAATGCCGTTGAGGAATTGGTAATTTCATAGCCTTTTAAATTTGTATCCATTAAAAGTTGATGAATAAAACCAGATTGTGCATTAGCATGACTATCACCAACCAAAAGGACTGAAACTTTTTCAATATGTTTCTTGCCTAAAAAACACTCATCAACAGGATGTTTAGGCAGATCAATACATTTGATATCATTGTGTTGATTATCGAAATCGTTTTGACCTGTTTCTTTGAAAAATACAAGCCAACTCATACTGAATAGTAGGGTTAGCAAAGCGGGTAAGATAAAGAACAGTTGGATTGGTGTCTTAATTTTTTTTAAAGATAACTTGATTGATTTTTCAATAACCTCATAACTGAATATTGATAATATAAGTGCCAAAATCAAAATTAAATTTTTTGTAATAAAGTCGAGCTTAATTGATTGTTGATTAAAGTAAACAATGATTGGCCAGTGCCATAAATACATAGGGTATGAAATTTTTCCAATATATTCTAGCCACTTGGTTGAAAGTCCAGTGAAATATTGACCTGAGGAGATAAACAATGCTGCCGCTAAACAAGGAACCAAGGCAGTATAAGAAGGAAATAGCATTTGGCTATGAATAAAAAAACTTGAGATGATAATAATTAAAATCGAAAATAGGCCAAGTAATATTGATTTATTTTTATTCAATCTTGTGGAAGGTAAAAATACTAAAGCTGCGCCAATTGCAAACTCAAATACTCTGGAAGGGAGTAAGTAATAGGCTGCAACTGGATTGCTTTGAATCAATAGATGTGAGGTTATTAATGATAATGAAATAATAACAATCAGTGAAAATATTTTTATATTTTTTGAAAATTTGATGATCCCTAACAGAAATAAAGGCTAAATTAAATAAAACTGTTCTTCTAGGCTTAAAGACCAAATATGCAGTAGTGGTGTGGATTTTCCAGAAATACTAAAATAATCATTTAATAAGTTTGTGTAATAAATATTAGAGCTAAGTGTAACGGTTGATGCAACTGTTTTTAAATATTGTGTCCATTCTTCTTGTGTAAGAATGAGAGAAAAAGCAATAGAGCAAGTCAGCAATACTGTAAAAAAAGCGGGAGCGAGCCGTAGAACTCGTCTTTGATAGAATTTCTTAAAAGAGAAAGTACCTGATGTTCTTTTTTCTGAAACTATATTTTTTGTAATGAGATATCCAGAAATAACAAAAAAAACATCTACACCAATAAATCCACCCGAAAACAAAGTAAAGTCTAGGTGATTGAAGATAACGAGTAATACCGCAAGAGCACGTAAAATATCGATATGTGGTTGATATTCTGACTTCATGAGGCTGATCAGTTTCGTTATAAAAATTGAATTGCAATGTAGCAGAAGAAAGGTGTTCTGAGAATATTTAACCAATTTTAAGTTGGGTAGTAATGTCATACTTCAAGTTTTAGTCTGCCTTTCATAGGGAGCCTTAAAAATCATTTTTTTTGAATGGACAAATTTTAATATTTTGTCCATTCAAAAGTATGTCCATATGGACAAAATGGATAGCAAAGTAAACTAATATAATTCAATGGTTTGATTTATGTCCATATAAAGTGACTTATGGAATGTCATTCATTAATGATCGTTGTAGCGATTATTGGTATTTTGGCGGCAGTTGCACTTCCTGCATATCAAGACTACACCGTACGTTCTAAAGTGTCTGAAGGTATTCTTGCAGCGTCTTCTTGCCGTACAGCAGTTACAGAAGCAATTGATTCAGGTACCCTACCTACTGCAGGTCAATGGGGGTGTGAGCAAGGTTCCGGTACAACTGAAGCTACAGCTGCTTCAAAATATGTGCAAACAATTACAGTTTCTAGCGCTAATCCTGCAATTGGACAAATTACAGTATTACTAGCAAATAAATCTGAGTTAAAAAAAGCTGCTGGTGAAAAAATCATTATGACACCAAAAGTTGCAGGTAATCTTAACTTGACTACAGCAGTGGTATCTGGACCTACTAATACAGTGGATGGTGCACTAATTAAAGAATGGTCATGTGGTCCTGAAAATAGTACTAAAGCTGCAATTATGGCTAAATACTTACCAGCTTCTTGTCGTACAGCTCAATCGTAATTAGTTGAACTAAAAAAGCTGACTAAAGTCAGCTTTTTTAGTTGTGATAAATATGAAAATTATAATTGCTACTATTTTAGTTTTTTTCTCTCTATCCTATTTTATAGGTATATCTCCATTTCCATGGACTTCATTTTCACAAGACTTGCTTTGGTTTTTAGGTCTTATATTGTGCATTACACTTTTTTATAAAAAAAATGTGAGTTTCCCAAAATTATTGTTCCCTCTGTTCATTCTTTGTTTAGTACCATTTGTACAATACTTATTTGGTCAAATTTATTATTTTACGACAGCATTTTTTAGTTTCTTATTTTTATTCGGATTATTAGCTTCAGTTATCTATGGGTACAATAGTATTCAGATTGCTGAAAAGGAAAAAGTAATTAAATATACTGCATATTTTTTTACTTTGGTTGGATTTGGAAGTAGTGTATTTGCAATAGCGCAGTGGCTTCAAATCTCTCATCCTTATATTTTAAATTTAAGTCACAATCGACCATATGCAAATTTAGGCCAGCCAAATCAATTGGCAACACTACTCATGCTTAGTATCTGCAGCATTTTGTTTTTGTATGAACATCAACGGTCTAAAAATATATTATTAATTTTGCTACTCCCCTTTGAGGTTTTAGCGCTTGTATTAACTCAATCACGAACGACATGGATTGTTTTATTTATATTATTTCTGATTTTCATCATTAAAAAAAATCACTTTGAAAAAAAACGACTGTTTATATCGCTTTAATATCGGTATTTTCTTACGTATTTATTTTTATATTCAATACTGAAATTTCAGAATATTTAAATCTATTAAAGCCAATTTCAATAGAAGAGCGACTGAATGGTGGATTGGGTCGTATTGAAATGTGGAAGCATATGTTCTATGCAGCAATGCAAAAACCTTGGTTGGGTTATGGTTGGTTTCAAACCACAATCGCACAATTAGAAGGGGTAGTTTTATTTGAAAATGAAGGTAATCTTTCTAGTGCGCATAATATCATATGTGATCTAATGTTGTGGGTAGGTATTCCATTCGCAGTTCTTATTATTGGATATAGCTTATATCTTATAAAACTGGTTTTTCTAAGTATCCAAGGTTTGCCACAGCTTTACTTATTTATGATGGTAGCGTGTATATTGGTACACGCCCAACTTGAGTACCCATTGTATTATAGCTATTTTTTATTTCCATTAGGTTTTTTTATTGGTATATTACTTATTGATTGTAACTGTAAATATTTTTTATTAAATGAAAAATTTAAGCATATAATTTTTCTTATTTCCATATGTTTTTACGCTTTAATATTTAAACAGTATGATCAGTGGCTCAGTGATTTGGGTTATGTATCTGGTATGGAAAATACTGGAAAATCAAAGCATAAAAAGTCTATATTGTTTTCTCAATTTTCAGATCGTGCAGATTTTATTGTTGCAAGGATAGATCAAAATTATACTCGATCAGAATTTGAGTTTTTTGAGTATTACGTGAAAACCCAACCTACTGAGTACAATTTATATAAAATGGCTCAAATTTTTTATTTTAATGAAGATATGAATAGAGCAAATTATTATCTCGAAGTATATAATTCTCTTTATAATAAAAAAGCATTGTTTAAAGATTTGTCTAAAATTAATACGAATCAGGGTATTGGTATCTCATCACTATTTGAAAAAAATAGTAGTAAACCAAATCTAAATATGAAGTAACTACTTATGTCTAAACGTTTAAAATTTTTTATCAAACATTTAACTTTGTCATTAGTTTTTAGCATAATTCTACTAGGATTGTTATTAAATTTTTGGTATCAAATGCCTCTTGCGAAAGCAGTTGGTGTGACGAGCATTATTTTAATATTGTTTTTCATTGATATTACGCTTGGTCCCTTATTAGGATTATTAGTTTATAAAGAGCATAAAAAATCTTTGAAATTTGATCTTTCAATTATCATTATTATTCAGATTTTTGCTTTACTTTATGGTGTTTATACACTAGAACAAGGTAGACCAGTCTGGATTGCCTATAATGTTGATCGTTTTGAATTAGTACGAAAAAATGAATTAATTATAGAAAATTTAGACCAAGCGAAAACTCAATTTCAAAAAACCTCATTTTTAAGACCTCAATATGTAGCTGTTGAATTTTCTAAAGATAAATTACAACGCGAAAACGACATGTTCGCTGAAGTATTAGGTGGAATTTCAATTGCTCAAAAACCTGAGCGTTATGTGGATTTTATTCAAGCTATACCTCAAATTAAACAACAAGCAAAAAATGTAAAAGAGCTTGAGCAATATAATGATCAGATGCTTGTACAACAAATTTTAGAAAAATATCCTGAAGCTACAGGGTATATTCCACTAAAAGCCAATGCAGTTGATATGACGGTATTAGTCAATAAAGAAACTGGTGCGGTTATAAAAATTGTTGACCTTCGCCCATGGAAATAAATTGATTCAATAAAAAACCCGCATCTGCGGGTATTTTAATAAATCAATATTAAATCTGACTCTGAATATAATTCTCTATACCCACAGTCTCAACTAAGTCTAATTGGGTTGTGGTCCAGTCCAGCCATTCTTCTTCTTTCTCTAAAATTTCTTGCACCAAATCTCGAGTGACATAATCTAACTGTTCTTCTGCTAGTTTAACTGCAGTTTGAATGGCTTCAATGTTCTCTTTGACTTTACGTACATCGCAGTTTAAAACTTCAACGGTATGCTGACCGATATAGAGCTTACCTAGGTGTTGTAAGTTAGGTAAACCTTCTAAAAATAAAATACGTTCAATAATTTTATCGGCATGCTTCATTTGGCGAATAGATTCTTTGTATTCCGCAGAGCCCAGTTGCTCAATGCCCCAATCGTTAAACATACGTGAATGAAGAAAATACTGGTTAATTGCAGTTAAATGATGATAAAGCACCTGATTTAACTGATTAATTACATCACGATTGCCTTTCATGTCTGACTCCTTAACTGCAATAAAGCTCGAACTAAGCAATATAAATTCGATATTAGAATAGAAATATCTTAAACAACAAAGTGTAAATTAGCGAGTATTTTATAGAACAGCAAATGAAAATCACAATCAAAACAAAGCGCTAATTTCCAGATATTTAACAAATAAAAACCCGCTTAGAGTCAGAAGCGGGGGAGGAGGAATAGCCTGAGACCATTGGTTTTATAATTATGATTGTTGAGAAAATTTAAAAGCTTGGCTTATGCAGCAATTGCGATACGGGCTGCAATTTGCGCAACTTCATCACTGATGATCATACGTGCTTCAGGAGCACAGCGACCACAACAGGTGCCTAAATCGAGCATATCGCGAACTTCACGATAGCTTTCTGCACCATTGGCAATTGCATCTTTAATGTCTTGATCAGTAATACCACGGCACAAACAAACGTACATGAAATCAAACCAAGTGAATAAATGGGATAAGTAATATTATTGATAATTATTATCGTTTGTCAATAAAAATAATTTAAAAATACTTTTATGCTGATTGAGTTTTTGAATAAAAAATGTCATTTAAGCGGAAATCTGAGTAATGCTCAGATTTCCAGGTGAGGCTTTTGTTCTTTTGGAATGTGATATTTCGTGAAAGGCTTAAGCGATGTTAGTAACTTATTGATTAATAATCACCACACCATCCATTTCAACTAGGGCACCTTTTGGTAGGCTAGCTACACCGAGTGCTGCGCGTGCTGGGTAAGGTTGAGCAAAGTATTCGCCCATAATTTGGTTGACCAATTGGAAGTTAGAAAGGTCAGTGAGGAAAATATTCAGCTTAGCGATATCGGCTAGCGTACCACCTGCAGCTTCACATACCGCTTTTAAGTTGTCGAATACACGGCGAATTTGAGCTTCAATGCCTTCTACCAGCTCCATGCTATATGGATCTAAGCCAATTTGACCTGATAAATACAAAGTGTCGCCCACTAAAATGGCTTGTGAGTAAGTACCAATTGCAGCGGGTGCATTTTCAGTATGGATTACCTGGCGGGACATCTATTTCTCCTATTATCATCACAGACACGTCACATATAAATATGTGGTGTTAGGTTAGCTGGCAACTTTCGCAGGCTCATTTATGGCAACAGGTTGTGCCAAACGACTGATGCGTGGGAAGCCAAAATGCATTCTTAAATTACGGATAATTTCGGCAATTTGTTTACGGTTGTGTACAACAATATTCACATAGGTTTTTTCTTCATGTGAGCGGACAGTCTCTACCCCCACCTTTTCTTTACGGCATAGATAGATCAGTTCTGAAATTTGCTCATCATTTAACAGCATGTTTAAGCATAAATAGGCTGTAAAACTAATGTCTTCACTGTCTTCTGTGGTCCAGTGTAAAGGCATGATATTTTCAGGATGTAAATGCTGTTCATGCAATAAGTTGTGACAACGTGAACGGTGCACAATCAAACCACGACGTGATAAATGACCTTGAATTGGATCACCTAAAACGGGGTTACAACAATGCGCATATTTGACGTCGACACCATCAGTACCCAAGATCAAGCGTGCAGAATTTGAAGTCTGAATGGTGTCTTGAGCATATAAATGATTGGCAACCAATTGAGGCAGTAAATCACCCACGGCGATCTGTTCAAATAATTGTTCTTTATCATTTAAATGACGCCAATTCAGCACATTTTCCCAATCCGCTAATGTTAAATCACTTACAGAACGGTTAAAGAGTTTTAATGCGCGATTTAAAGCTTGCTGACCAACTAAACGTTGTTCATCTTGGTCTTGGTCACGGAGGATATTTTGTAATGCGCGGCGGGCTTTTTGGGTGTTAATAAAGCTGAGCCAGTCAGGGTTTGGTGTTGCAAGAACATCAGTGATAATTTCAATCACTTGACCACTCAGTAATGGTGTTGAAAGGGGCTTGGTTTCCCCATCAATTTTCGCACCAACGGCATGGTTGCCCAAGAATAAGCTTGCTGAATAAGCGAAATCAACCGCTGTGGCACCCTGAGGGAGTTCATGCAAATGACCGTGTGGGGTATAAACCCAAATTTTTTCTTGATGTAGATAATCGAGTAATTCACTAAATGTAGTCTTTGCGCATTCGCCATCCACTAGCACATTTAAATTTTGCATGGAGGCTTGGATCGCTGAACGACAAGCTTGCGGCGCATTTTCACCGAGGACCACACCAAAGCGCGCTGCTTTACGCATCAGCTCTGTTTGGATGGTCAGAGACAAAATAGTTTTTTCACCTTTTAAGCGCATCATCAGTGACTGGTTGCCACCGGGTAACGGGCGGCGAATATGATCGGTGTAATTTAGAACTTTAAAGCTTTCTTTGAGGATATCAGCAAGTCGGTCACAGTCTGCAATGCTTTGTAAAATAATTTCAAAGGCATGACTATGGGTGAGCTCTTGCAGATCGATATCGTTTTTTACAAAGTGACGAAGTAATTCAATATTATTATTCTTCTTTTTAATTCGACCTGAAATATGGTGTTGTTCTAGTAAGGCGGTGAGGTTATTTTCCCACTTGGTTTGGTATTCGCAGCGTTTCGGTTTGGTTTGTAATAAAGCTTCTTGAACATTGTTATACATATCTAAATCTAGATTTTGATAACACAAATGTTCAAGGTTGTCGGCCATTTCATTCATACCGACAAGGCGTGCCATAGGCACAAAAATTTCAAAGGTTTCTTGGGCAATACGAGCACGCTTATCGGGGCGTAAAGCACCTAGTGTGGTCATATTGTGATAACGATCCGCCAGTTTAATAATAATGACACGTGGGTCTTGTAGGGTGGCTTGCAGAATTTTACGGAAAGATGCGGCTTTATTGTATTCTTTATCACTAGAGTGGCTGAGTTTAGTGACGCCGTCGACGAGTTCAGCAACGGTCAGACCAAATTTTTCAGTAATATCTTGTTTTGTAAATTCGGTATCTTCAATGACATCATGTAGTAAAGCGGCCATTAAAGTTTCCGCATCAAGACGCATATGCGCCAAAATACAGCTCACCGCAATTGGGTGAAGGATGTAGGGTTCGCCACTTTTACGTGTAATGCCATCATGGGCAATATCCGCATAGTCGCAAGCTTCAAGCACGCGTTCGACATCACTTACTGAAAGGTAAGCGTCGATTATCACATTTAACTGTTGCTTGGCTTGGCTGACCATTGGGCCTGGCATAGAACACCCTTTTACTACTGATTTACAAATGAAACGGTTAATACTTTAATGAAATGCATATTGCATGACTTGTCAATTTTTTAGTTTAAAAAAATGAAAATCTTTTTCGCTTGCTTTGCACTTCTTAAGCTTATGTTATAACTGTTCTGAGTAAAATATTAAAGAGAATCCATAAAAAAAGCCTAGTTAAAAACTAGGCTTTTAAGGTCAGGTTTATCTTATTGGAAAGAAAAACCGTCTAAGTTTAGGTTATTTGCAGAAAGTGCAAGGTCTAAACTTGAAGTTTGGTAGTCTTGTTCACGTTGTTTCAAAATGTCTTTAGAAACGTGACCCGCTGCGATTTCACGAAGAGCAACAACGGTTGGTTTGTCATTGTCCCACTCAACAGTAGGTTCGATACCTTGACGTGCCAATTGACGCGCGCGTTTGCTTGCCACTAGTACAAGCTCAAAGCGGTTGTCTACATGGTCTAAACAATCTTCAACGGTTACGCGTGCCATAAGAATTCTCGTTTGAATATAAATTTTTAACAGACTGTGCAGTATAAGGTGCTTTGTCTATAGACTCAAGTTTTAATCACTGTTCCGTAGGGGTGATTAATTTCTCAATCAGTTTTTCATGGCGCATAGCTTGTTGTTTTAAAACAAGACGATTGGCAATAATAACGGACTCTAAGTCATGCAGTGCTTTATTAAAGTCATCATTAATAATGATATAGTCAAAATTAACGTATTGCTGCATATCTTCTACGGCACAGCTAAGACGATGTTCAATTACTTCAACAGAGTCTGTACCACGATTGGATAAACGTTGACGTAAATCGAACTGACTCGGAGGAAGAATAAAAATTTGTCTAGATTCAGGAAAAAGTTTACGAACCTGTTCAGCACCTTGCCAGTCAATTTCAAGTAAAACATCATGACCTTTGGCCAACTGTTCTTTTACTGTGCGCTGTGCAGTACCGTAATAATTACCAAAAACTTCTGCATATTCAATGAAGCCGCCTTCATTTACCAAAGATAGAAAATCTTCTTTTTTTGCAAAATGGTAATGTACGCCGTCTAATTCGCCAGGACGCTGACCACGAGTGGTATGAGAAACAGAGACATGTAAATTGTTTACACGTTCAAGCAGGGCTTTAACGAGGGATGTTTTGCCTGTTCCCGAAGCAGCAGAAACGACAAACAAGAGACCCGACATGATATTTTTCCTGATATGATAAAATATCTTCTCTATTTTAGAGTAGACGCGCGCCAAACAAAATAGTCAGACGTCTATTGTTTACATTTATTTCAAGTGATACCCGTAAAATTGAGTGGGCATTGAGGATTCTATGGAAATTGTTTTAGCTAATCCACGCGGTTTCTGTGCAGGTGTTGATCGCGCCATCGCGATTGTGAACCGTGCATTGGAATGCTTTAACCCCCCAATATATGTGCGTCATGAGGTAGTACATAATAAATTTGTGGTGGACGACCTGCGTCAACGCGGTGCGATATTTGTGGATGAACTGGATGAAGTGCCTGATGACAATATCGTGATTTTCAGTGCGCATGGTGTATCTAAAGCGGTACAACAAGAAGCTGAACGCCGTGGGCTAAAAGTTTTTGATGCGACGTGCCCTTTGGTGACCAAGGTACATATAGAAGTGACCAAGTATGCACGTGAAGGTGTGGAAGCGATTTTGATTGGTCATGAAGGTCATCCAGAAGTTGAAGGGACAATGGGCCAATATGACACCAAAAATGGTGGTTCGATTTATTTGGTTGAAGATGAACAAGATGTTGCTGAACTAAAAGTGGTGCATCCTGAAAAAGTAGCGTTTGTAACTCAGACAACGCTTTCTATAGATGACACAGCAAAAGTTATTGATGCCCTACGTCAGAAGTTTCCAGAAATTCAGGGGCCGCGCAAAGATGATATTTGTTATGCCACTCAAAACCGCCAAGATGCCGTACGTGATCTTGCTGAGCAATGTGATGTTGTACTGGTTGTGGGTTCACCGAACTCTTCGAACTCGAACCGATTACGTGAATTGGCAGAACGGATGGGTAAGCATGCGTATTTGGTAGACAATGCAGATCAGTTGCAGCAAGAGTGGTTTAATGAACACACTAAAATTGGTGTAACTGCAGGGGCATCTGCACCTGAAATTTTAATTAAACAAGTCATTCAGCGACTACAAGATTGGGGGGCAAAAGCACCGCAAGAGCTTGATGGCTGCGAAGAAAATATTACATTTAGTTTGCCAAAAGAGTTACGTATTCCTGTAACTCAGGCATAAAGTGTTAATGACTTAACATTCTGAATTTTTTTAAGAATTGACAGATAATTGCTTTTTGGCAATCATCTGTTTTTTTATGCCTTTTATCCTTATTTGTGTTTGTTTTGTAATTTAATTAGATATTATTTTTAATAGGGTAAAGTTTGGCGCGTCTTGGGGGGAGTATGCAGAAAAATAATGGGTTTACGTTAATTGAGTTGATGGTGACGATTGCTGTGATGGCGATTATTGCGACTTTGGCTGCGCCTTCGTTTAACAATTTATTGATTAAAGAGAATCTAAAAACTACAGCTTTTAATATGCGAGATACTTTGAAAGAAGCCCGTAGTCGGGCATTACTGAACAGAGCCTCAACTGTTGTATGTACATCGTTGAGTAAATCTGCTTCTGCCGTTTCTCCGGATACATGTGGTGCAAATCTTGCGAATTATTCAACAACTATGTCATCTTCTTTAAAAAAAGATAGCGTTCTTATTGTGAATGTAGAAAAGAAAATTAATGTTAAAAGTACGTCGAATGATATTTTTGTATTTTCGGCTCGTGGAAACTTAACAGCTTCACAAACAATCACTTTTTGCTCTTCTGCCGGATCATATGTATTAACGGTTGGCATCCCCGGAACAGTTGAAATTACACAAGGAGGAGCCTGCTCATGATTGGTTTTTCTAGCCAAAAAGGTGTTGGGTTGATGGAGGTTTTGGTTGCGATGTTAATCCTTGCTATCGCAATCTTGGGCTATGCGGCGCTGCAAGTTAGAGCGACAGCAGCTACTGAAGAATCAATTAAAAGGGCAGATGCACTTATTTTGCTGAATGGGCTCGCAGAAAAAGTAAGGCTTAATCCGACAGGTAATTATAAGGCAGCTGTACCGAGTTCTTTGCCTAACTGTGATAGCGGTTGTAGTGCAGTGAATCAGGCGCTTTATGACTTAAAACAATACAGTGATGTAGCGGTATCAAAAGGGATGAAAATTGGCGTAATGAATTGTTTGAATACTTCGGCTAGTCAGGAGCGATTATGTTTAATTGCTGCTTGGGGGGAAACACAGCCAATTACTGATGCTAAAGCTACTCCAGATGCTCCCGCAGTTCAAAATGCATGTTTAAAAGTAGATGGTAAATATGCCGATGATTCTAGTTGCTTGGTGCTGGAGGCGTATTAATGAAAACATTTAAACAGGCTGGTTTCACGTTAATAGAATTAATGATTGCAATCACGTTGGGCCTGATATTGGTTGCTGTAGCAATTCAGATGCTTGTCAGTGGGCAGCAAAACTATCGGATTCAATCCTCTGCTGCGTCTTTGCAGGATAGCGGTTTATTTGGGATTAATTACGTCACGAAAAATATCCGCTTAGCAAACCATGGCAATGCCAGCATTATTAATGATGCATCATTGTATGGCGGTATTGTGTTAAGTAATCAAACAAGCAGTACTACCCCTCCTGCGGATGGTAATTTAAAAGGTTTGAAATTTGGAACTGCGTTGCTGACGGGTAATAACTTAGAATCAGCAAGTGTGAATAATGACAGTGCATTTAGTACTTTTCCAAAAAGTGATCAGCTGGTGATTATGTATCAAGCACCTATGGATACTTTTACATGTGATGGTAAAAAAGTACGAGGGCCAATAAAAACAAGTACAACTTATGCCAAAGGCTGGTATGTCATTGAGCGTTATTACATTAGTAAGGATAGTTCTAAAAGTGAAGCAAACTTGAATTGCTCCTCAAGTATGTTTCTTGCAGATGGAGAAACTGTTCCACAAACTTATGAGTCTCAAACTATTAATGCTGTAAATACACTGACAGCAAATTATGCAGCAAATGCTGGTGAAATTATTGCAAAAAATATTGAATACATGAGAGTGCAATTGGTTGTTCGCAATACCAATGGTACTACACGCACTTTAGGTGTGAATGAATATAATGCTATACCCCTGACGAGTACGGTTACTCACCGGCCAGCTGTGATTGGAGTGAATTTAGGCTGGCTTGTACGTTCCTCAGAAAAAGTCGCAATGGCTGAAAAAACAGAATTCAAAGTTTTAGATCAGACGATTACTGCGGCAAAAGATGGTTACCTGCGTCAGGTTTACACCACAACAATTGCGATCCGTAATGGTGGATTGGGGGATATCTAATGATAAATCATTCAAAACACCAACAGGGTGTAACCCTAATTACTGTATTGATTTTACTGATATTGATCACAGTTGTTGGCTTATACGCTATCCGCAACAGTATTTTTAGCCTAAAGCTAGCGACGAATGCTCAAGTCCAAACCTTATTAATGCAGACTTCCGACGTTGCATTGGATCATTTAGAAAAAAACTTTAATGCCAATGAAAGCACAAATTTAGCGGGTACGCCAATTGGGCAAGTTTTATTAGATGGCAACCAAGGTAAGGAGCTGCAGTTTTGTTTTAAACCAACAGAAATAGAAAGCAGTGCGGCTAAAAATAACATGTTCTTTAATCTTGGAGATTTCCGGATTATTGAGCGAGCTTCGGCGACTGCTGCTACAGGTGTAAGCGCTGCGCTTTCTGGAGATATTGATGCGGTTTGTAATCCAGAAAAAATGTTTTCTATCAGCCGTAAAGCAATTGTGACGCAGGTTTCTGTGGTGAATCCGGATGATCCTGCAGTGGAAATGCGCAAATTTGAATTAACCAATAAAAATACAGATTTGAAGGCGGATGTAGATACCAAACGTATCCGTGTAGTTGCAACCTCGTTTGCTCCTGCAATGGCGCCGTCTGTAACTTTATCGGATATGAATGCGTGTTTGAGCGGGCGTGTAATGGATGATCTGTTATTAAAAAATAGAGCTGATAGTACAAGTGGGCAAGTTAAAGTTGAAACTTTGCATGAGTGTCTGAATCAGCTGGGTGTGCCGCTAAATACGCAAGTTGCAGAATATGTAGTCCGCTTAACCGAAGCAAAAAATTAAGCACTGGAAGATTGGGAGAAGAGAAATGAGATTAAAACCCCTTGTAATAATGATGGCCTTGCTTCCAGTGATGGCAGTACCAACAAGTACAGCAGTCCTTGCAAGTGACTTGAGTCTGTATAGAGGAAATACGACTGGCAAGACTTCAATTTTACTCATGCTGGATACATCAGGAAGTATGGGGATTAGTTCTTTAGTGCTACCGAAAAATAATCAATATGGTAGTCCAGGAGATGTTGATAATTCACTTTGTACCCAAGTGGATGTAACGGAAACCGCAGACAGTGGAACGAGGACTATCAAACAATGGGCATATAACGCCATTGATAGGCGTGTAGGAAGTGATACCCTAAATAAAACTTCATTTAAAAAGCAAGTAACTATAAATGGAACAACTATTTCTTACTATTTACGTGGCTGCGGTAATCCAAGTATTGATTCTGCTGGAAAATTAATTGAGTCTTCTACAGGTAAATTTGATCGTTTATCTCGTTTAAAAGATGCTCTTATTCAATTGTTGGCTGATAATAGTATTCCTAATACTACTTATATGGGCTTAGGACATTTTTCTGCAAAAACACCTTTAACAGTAGGAACTACAACCAACAAATTAGTTGATGGTCACTCTGGAAGAATATTAGTTCCGAATGCGCAACTAAATGCCGCCCAAAGGGAGAAATTGATTTTACAGTTAGTGAGTCTTAAGTCGGTCGATACGACAACTAATGAAGATGGTACAGCAAACGCTAATTTAAAACTATCCAGTACAGCCTATCCAGATATTTTTAAAGCCTCCAGTGGTACGCCAACTGCTCATGCTTATGCTGAAGCTGCAGCTTACATGATGGGAACGACCACAGGACAGGATTCCAGCTTACCTTCAACAAGTACAATCTTGTATGATGGTTATTCTGTTATGCAAAAATCGGATGATGCAACTAAACAAGTTTATTATGTATGTGTTGCATTAGGTACTGAACGTCCAACGGCATTAGGCGCAACCGTGATGGCTTGTGATAATGAGTGGAACAAGAACGAGTCAGATTGGTACGATGCAACAAATAAGCGTATGGGCTCAACAATTAAAATTTATAAACCCAATGGTAGTGGAGGTTGGCTGCCAGTAACACCAATAGAGTTGAAAAATACACAAGGTGTGGGAGATATGAATTCTCTATGGGAAACTCATGCAAAATTACCTGTAGGTTGGCGCTATGGTGGCTGGATGAAACTTGCCCATGAACCGATGGATATTGAACCTATTGGTGGTAAGGTTTGGGGGAATAAGGGAGCAAATAATCTAGTTTCTTATCGTAGTAGTCCTTTCTCGATAAAAACTGGTACAACAACACAAACAGTAATTACCCAAGGGTTTCAAAATTGTCCATCAGGTTATTCTGTGATGAGTAACTGGATTGCATTATGTCAAAAATCAGGTACATGGACTAGGGATGCGACGAATGAGGAAAAAAAAGCTAAAGAATGTTTGAGTCCAGCAGATGGAAGTGCCAATCCATTACCTAATGCTAGAAACGAACAAGGTAACCCTCATACCGAGACTTACAATATGAGACAAACATCTTATGTTAGTTCAGGTAAAAACAATGAAAAAGATAGTGTATGTAAGCAAACTGTTTCTGCAGTAAATCGCCCATGGGGAGATATTACACAAACAGTTACTTCTTCAGGTCCTGTTGATAATAATTATGGTGGCTTTGCATATTCAGCATCCGATACTAAGAATGGTTCTATATATCAAGCTGGTGGTTCGACGAGTAGCTGTGATGGTAATGGCATTTACTTTTTAACAGATGGTTCACCAAACTCGACTAAAGATAGTATGGCGCAGACTATCATGAATACATCTTTAAATAACTCTGCTTCATTTGGTTTTACTGGGAAACCATCAGGAGCAGGTGTTTTAGTATCGCCAACTCTAAATTCTGGTTTATTTACGGGTGAGACTGGAGGGTGGGAGTATATTGGTGAATATGCTAAAAAAATTAGAAACAGAACGGATTCGTCGAATACACAAAAAAATCCTGCAGATATGAACATTAAAACAGCTGTGGTTGGTTTTGGTGCCTCATTTGCAGGTTTAACAAAAAACCCAGATGGAACATATAATTGTGCAAGTGCGCCAAATGATGATGCAAAAAATGCATGTTTATGGGGCAGTAAGGCATATGGAGACGGCGGATTTTATTATGCTGAAAATTCTGACGATATTAAAAATAGTATTATTAAATTTGTATCGGATGTAACAGTTGGTTTTACCCCTTCAAGCTTGGGCTCTATTTCTGTACCGCGCGATCCTTTAGATCAGACTAAGTCAATGACTGAAGGCTTTTTCCCAATGATTATGCCAATGGAAGATTCTACCTTTCGTACATGGGCTGGGAATTTAAAGAAATATAAAATTCTTGGCGGTACGCTGAAAGACAGCAGTAATAATGCAATTTATAAAGTTGAAAACAATCAGCAGGTTATTAACTCATCTGCAAAAGATTTATGGTCTACCGCGGCTTCTGGCTCTGACCATTCATTAATTAATAGTGGTGGTGCATGGAATAAAATTCCTGTTCCATCTACAGCTTTGGCTGAAGCAGACTCAATCAGCAATGTAGATAGTGAGCGTAAAGTCTACATCTTAGATGGCAGTTCTTTAAAGAAAGTGACTAAGACAAATCTGGCAACTAATACTACTGGTACAGATGCACTGAGCGGGACTTATACAATCAACCAGCGCCTAGCTTTATTGAATTACATGGGTTATCAAACTGCATTCCCTGCAGCTGCGACACAGACAACTTTAACTTCTACAGAGATTAATACACTTGCAGTTAATCCAGCTAGCCCATATAGATTCCTTGGTGGGGTGGTGCATTCAACGCCGCTCATGGTAACAAAAGAGTCAACAGTAACTTCTAGTAATGTTGCGGATACACGTAAAGAATATACAGTTTATGGGTCAATGGATGGCGGCTTGCATATTGTGGATGCTTCGACAGGTAAAGAGCAGTCGGTATTTGTTCCGCCAGAAATTATAACGAATCAATATGATACGTTGGCTGGTAAAGATTCAAAAGGGGTGGGTAGCCTGTCGGGTATAGCTTATGGTGTAGATGCACCATGGGTAGCGGACAATACATTTAAGGTGCAAATTACTAAGTCTGGTACAGTTTCAACCACAAAATATGTTGCCAATAAAATGAATATTTATGGCGGTTTACGTATGGGGGGAAGTGGGCTTTATGGATTGGATATACTTAATCCAGCAAGTCCGAAGCTATTATTCCAAATTAAACCGACATCAACAAATGAATTTCAGCGTATGGCTCAAATCTGGGCTAAACCGACTATTGCTGAAATTCGTGTCAAAGGCGAACGTAAAAAAGTCTTAATTTTTGGCGGCGGTTACGATGCTGATGTTTATGAAAAACCAGCGGCTACTTTTACAGAGCCGTCCTCAACTTATGGCAACGCTTTATATATAGTAGATGCTGCAAATGGTAACTTGATCTGGATGAGTAGCTCAAATGGCTCAGGAATTAGTGACAGTTATAAGAAAACGATTAATAGTGATATAAATTACAGTGTTGTAGGGCAGCCTGTGGTACGTGATTATGATGCCGATGGTCTTGCAGACATGATTTATTTTGCAGATTTAGGTGGACAGATTTTCCGTGTAGACTTGAATAACAATAATCAAATGTCTGCAACTGACAATACTAATATTGCGGTGCGTGTGCAAACCATAGCGAAGTTAAAAGATGGAACATTTGTACCGCGTTTCTATGACCGTTTATCTACGGCAGTTTTTGATGATGGGCAAAACCGCTTTGTACTTGTGACAGCAGGTTCAGGTAATCGCAGTTTTCCTTTGGAAGCGGAAGTCGGCGGAAAAAACAAAATCTACGGTTTAATTGACCGTGATGCAGCAGCCAATGGTTTGGAAAACTCGAGTTTTACATCTGCTGCGACTATTTTGCCAGCGAATTTGGCTAATTCAGGCATACTTGGCAAAACGGTTTCTAAGCAAATTTCTGCTGCTGATATCGCTAATATGAAATTAACAACTGGTAATACTATGCTTCGTGGTTGGAGTTTTGAACTACGTTCAGTTGATTCAGGAAATTATGCGCGTGCATTTGAAGATTCACAGCTTATTACTGGTGATTTATATGTCAGCCTGTATGATCCGAAAGCGACATTGACTGGAACTGTAAGTGGTTGTGGTGGTGGTGTGACAGGTATTTCTACGACTCACCGTATTTGCATGCCATATGGTGACTGTGCTGCATATGTTAAAACTAGCTATCAAGGTATTAATGGCCCTGCCTTTGGTGCTGTTTCCTCTACTGATCCAAGAACAACCATGTTGGTTGGACCTATTGCGGAGACACAAGAATCTTGTGTCGGAAATTGTAAGCCTGCAAATACAACTTTAACAGATCAAAATCTGTATAAATATAGCCAGGCACGTAAGATTAAGCCTGTCCGCTGGTTTGAGTGGTAAGGGAAGCATGTATGGATAAAATTAAAAATACTGCAGGCTTCACTTTGCTTGAATTGATGGTTGTTGTGGTGATAGTTGCAATTTTTGCAGCTATCGCTATACCCAGTTATCAAGCATATGTTGCTAGAGCGCATAAATCAAAAGCACAGTCAGAAATGCTCAAAATTGCTGAACGGTTGGAAAATTATAAAGGCAAGCAATTAAGTTATGCGGGTTATGTTCCAGATCATCAAACGGCTACGAAGGGTGAAATCAATATTCCATATGATTCAGGAACTGATTTTGATTATCAAATCAAATTAGTCGATATCAATGATTCGACCATTGCCTTGGAAGATTCTACTGTTGGGCAAGGGTGGAAAATGATTGCGGTTCCAAATCAATTAAAAGGAAATGCACTGAGGGCTTCTCAATATTTATTATTGGATTCGCGCGGCGTAAAATGCATGACTAAAGACGCTTTAACAGTTTCCAGCACCAGCTGCACAAATGGGGAAGATTGGAGATAGTATGAGAGGGTTTAAAGGATTCACTCTTTTAGAGTTGCTGATTATCGTTGTTATTATCGGAATATTAGCAGCAGTTGCATTGCCTTCATATCAAAGTTATGTGAAAAGAAAAAATCGTCTAGAGACTCAGAGTACAATGATGGAAATTGCACAAAGGTTGCAATCCTATAAGTTGACCAATGGAGATTATGGGGTAAGTAATTCTACGTCGAGTTATGCGACTAACCCATTAAAAAATCCAGCTATTTATGGGCAAACAGTATCACCAAGAAGTGGTCCTGCATTGTACAATTTAACGATAACAGCTTCTCCAAATGCATCTTGGACAATGACAGCAACACCTATATCAACAGGAATGCAGAAAAGTAACGGAGCTTTGACTTTGACACATTCCGGAACACAGTGTTGGTTCAAAAAAGATGATGCTACGGGCAATTGTTTAAGCTGGGCCGATAAATAAATTCAAAATTGTGGATAAACACTTTTTGATCTTTCATTCAGGGCAAATTTCACGTAAAATATTGCCCTCTATGAAAGGGATTTGAAATGTATCGATGGTCGGTACAGGGATAATCCGTAAAAACTATAAGGTTCTATCATGGTTGTTATTCGTCTTGCACGCGGTGGTGCTAAAAAACGTCCGTTCTATCAAATCATTGTGACTGATAGCCGTAATGCACGTGACGGTCGTTTCATCGAACGTATCGGTTTCTTCAACCCTACAGCTCAAGGTAAAGCAGAAAAACTTCGTTTAGATGCTGACCGTTTTGCTCACTGGGTTTCACAAGGTGCTCAACCTTCAGAACGTGTTGCTTCTTTAGCTGCTGAAGCTAAGAAAGCTGCAGCTACTGCTTAATTAGTAGTAGGTTACCCATGACACCAACACAGAATGTTCCCGAAGATCGTATTCAGATTGGACAGCTACGTTCAGCATATGGATTAAATGGGTGGCTCTGGGTCTATTCCAATACAGAACCTATGAGCAATATTTTTGACTACCTCCCTTGGTACATTGAGACCAAAGCAGGTTGGCAAACAGTAGATGTAAAACGTTGGAAACCACATGGCAAAGGCTTGGTTGTTTCGCTAAAAGGTGTGAGTGATCGTACCGCGGCAGATAACTTGGTTGGCGCAAATATCTGGATTTCTAAATCGCAACTGCCTCAAGCAGGCGTGGACGAGTACTACTGGTCAGATTTGAAGGGCTTAACAGTGTTAGGTCTTGGAGAAGACGAACAAGAAGTCAACCTCGGTCAAATCCACGAATTGTTTGAAACAGGTGCTAACGACGTGATGGTAGTTCGCGCTACTGCTGACAGTGTCGATAGCGAAGAGCGAATGATTCCATGGCATAAAGATGTAGTACAGCGTGTTGATCTCGAAGCTGGTCGTATCTACGTAAATTGGGGCGTAGATTATTAATCCTTTAAGGATTGACGCAGCAGGAAAATAGAGGAGTCTGCGATGTTTTTTGCAGTCATTACGCTTTTTCCTGAAATGTTTGAAGCGATTACAGCCTACGGTATTAGCGGGCGCGCAGCAAAACGTGACATTGTGCAAGTTCATTGTATCAATCCACGCGAATTTGCTGAGGGCAACTACAAAAGAGTGGATGAACGTCCATTTGGTGGTGGTCCAGGTATGGTGATGATGGCTGAGCCATTAGCGAAAGCAATTCATCGTGCCAAAGAGCTTGCCAAGCAAGCGGGTGCTGTTCATGTCCCTGTGGTGTATATGTCGCCGCAAGGAAAAACCTTAAATGAACCTGCGGTACAAGATTTCGTCAAATATGATGGATTAATTGTATTGTGTGGTCGTTATGAAGGAGTTGATGAGCGTTTGATCCAACAATATGTTGATCAGGAATGGTCAATAGGCGATTACGTTTTATCTGGTGGTGAACTCCCTGCGATGGTTTTATTGGATAGTGTGATTCGGAGACTTCCGGGTGCAATGTCTGATGAGCAATCACATGTGCAAGACTCATTTGTGGATGGTCTTTTAGATTGCCCACAATATACCAAGCCAGACCATTTTGAAGGTTTAGATGTTCCTGAAGTATTAAAATCGGGACATCATGCCAATATTGAGAAGTGGCGGTTTTTGCAGCGATATCAACGCACTTTAGAGCGCCGACCTGAGTTGGTTGAAAAAGTTGAATTGACCAAGCAGCAAAAGAAATGGCTGAAAGATTCCAAGGTTTAAATTTTTTAAATCTTATATTAGGCTCTTTGTGCATTGAAGCGGTCAAGCATAAAGGGAAAGTCAATCGGGTCTATGCGCTTTAGCCTCTAGCCCCAGCGATGATTAGACCTCTTCTAACTCGCATAATCGGAGATACCCCATGAGCGGTAAACATCCTTTAGTACAAGCTGTTGAAAATGCACAGTTGAAACAAGACATCCCTGCTTTTGCTCCTGGTGACACAGTAGTTGTTCAAGTAAAAGTAAAAGAAGGTGAGCGTGAACGTCTTCAGGCATTTGAAGGTGTTGTAATTGCTAAGAAAAATCGTGGTTTGAACTCTGCGTTCACAGTACGTAAAATTTCTAGCGGTTTCGGTGTTGAGCGTGTATTCCAAACTCACTCACCAATCGTTGCTGGTATCGAAGTGAAACGTCGAGGTGACGTTCGTCGTGCTAAACTTTACTACCTACGTGAATTGTCTGGTAAAGCTGCACGTATTCGTGAAAAATTACCAGCTCGTAAAGCAAAATAATTTGTTTTACAACGCTGTAAAAAATGCGCCTTTTGGCGCATTTTTTATGCGAGAAAGAAAATTATAAACCTTGAGATTTTAGCCGGTTTGCATGTTGACGATAGACATCGACAGGATCTGGTGCAAATAGCGCTTTGAGACCAAGCACTTGGTTGACTTCATCTAAATGGTTCCAGTTGTAGTTATCACGAATGGTTTTACCAAACTTGGCACTACAGCGTGATACGAGGCCATCATTGTCTTTTCCGCCATCGATCAGTAATGCGGTCACTTTTAGTGCTGAGTCTAAATCTAAAATATTGGTGATTTGGCCCACACCTGTAAATGAATAGTTATAAATGCCTTTTTCCACGCTATTACCATCAGCACAATTGGATTTAGGCAAGCCCAGAGGGAATGCGGTATTGTACTTTGCAGAACCCGCTAGCGTTAAACTTGAACCACCTGCCAATGCATCATGAGGATAAGTCGTTGGATCTAGACCTTGCGCCCAAACAATGGCTTTAGAGACAAAATTCACAGCTCCGACCAAGGGTGCTTCGACAGCGGTGCCTTCAGCTTTTAAAATTAAATCTGCAACAGGGGAGCCTTGATGAGGTCCTGCAACACTGGTTAATGAAGCCACGACATCTGGGCGCACACCGGCAACATAACGAATCGTTGGTCCACCATGACTATGTCCAATCAAATTCACTTTATCTGCACCGGTGAGTGCTCGGATTTCAAGGACCTGTTGTAAAAGTTGTTCGCCACGTACTTCGGTGGAGTTAAACGGCGATACGCGCGTTGCCCAGACATTTGCACCATTGCGGGCAAGATCAGGCAGGATTTGATACCAATAGTCGAGTCCAAAAGAGTCCGTACCAACGGTAATGAAACCACCCATACCATGGTTAAATACGATTGGATATTTGGTCTTTGCATAGCTAGAACTAGCTTTGGCGGTGACTTGGGTTGCTTGCGATGCAGATACATTACCGATGCATGTAGCTGCAATTAAACCTGCTAAAAATGGTCCGTATTTCATGAGCGATCCTCAATGTATTATTGTTTTATGACAATATTTATTGTCACTTCTAATAAAGCAATAAAGATCACCTGTTGCAAATTGAAAAAGATTAACTGTGACGCTAAATGTAACAAAATAAAAGAGCATGATTTATCAGATCGATTAAAGTAAATAAGAGGGCCGAAGCCCCCTTATTGCATTTAAATTTCAACGATAAGAATTAAAGTCCTTGCAGTTTTAAACGGTTTGCATGTTGACGGTACAGCGCCACAGGATCTTGTGCAAATAGCCCTGTTAAGCCAAACATCATATTGGCTAAATCGGTATGGTTAAGTTTGTAGCTATCGTTAATGACTTTACCGATATAAGCACTACAACGTGCAACCATACCGTCATTGTCTTTATTGCCATACGACAATGGCCCGAGTTGCATTAGGATCGTATCGATATCAAGTAGATTTGTGGTTTGCGCAACACCGGTCCATGAATAGTACTGAATGCCTTTGCTGTCGACTTGCTTTAAGTTTTTGCTGCAATTTTCTGAAGATGCCAAAACACCGTCAGCTACAGCAGATTTTGCAACTGTACTGTTAAATGCAGCAGAACCTGTTTGTGATAATGATTTCATAGAAGCATCGAAATTAATTTCAAGCTCAGGTTTTGCCTGACCTAAAGCAATCAGTGGGCCGACAATATAATCACCTAAAATATTGAAGGCAGTACGAGAAAGTGAGTTGCCTTGAATATCATCCGCTACTTTAGAGCCGTGATAGGTACCTGCAACACCTGTAATAGACGCAATGTACTGTGGTTTTGTTTGAGCGACATACAATACAGTTGGACCACCATGAGAGTGACCAATTAAGTTAAGTTTTGGTTTCCCTGTAATAGCCAAAACATCTTCAACTTGTGCAATTAACTGCTCGCCACGATGTGTTGTGGTATTTGCAGGAGATAATTGCGCTGCGAATACGGTTGAGCCATTTCGTGCCATATCTGGCAAGATTTGGTACCAATAATCCAGTCCGATGGTGTCGGTGCCGATACGTGACCAACCGAGCCAACCATGCACCATTAAAATTGGATATTTAGTTTTTGCGTAGTCCGATTTTGCCGTTTCCTTCACCTGGAGGACGCTAGGCGCAGCTTGAGTGCTTGCCGATATACTCATCGCTAAGCCTGCAACTGCAGCTACAGAAGCCATCTTGGCCGTGTTTACTAAAGATCGCATAAATGTTCCTTGATCTGATGTTGTTTTTATTACTTTTTAATCATGAAAATACTCTCTGTTTTTAAGCAACATCTTTGTGACTGGCCAGGCCATATCTTTGATTTTAGAGAGTTTGAATAGACAAAGATGCCTTGCCATTTTTTCATGCTCGGTTTGAAATTCCATGTCATTTTAGGACATGGGCGGCGTTGAGGTGACAAGTATATTTATATACATTCGTCTTTTATTTTTGCTATTTATTTTAGTTGTTATCATTTAAGAACTTATTGAATTAAATTGTTTAATGCGTACAAATAAAAAAATTGTAAACAAAAAAAGGACGTCCAAAGACGTCCTGTTCAGTGCTGAAAGGGAGCCAACTTTTGAAATTACAGTCCCTGTAATTTTAAACGATTGGCATGTTGGCGGTAGAGCGCAACTGGGTCAGGTGAAAATAGGCTGCGTAGACCAAAGACCATATTCACTTCATCTAAGTGGTTGTGATTGTAGTCATCACGGATTACTTGTCCGATGTGGGTGCTACAGCGTCCAACCAAACCGTCATTGTCACGATTTCCATAGGCCAAAGGGGCAAGCTGACTAATCACTGTATCTAGTACATCTAATACATTCGTGGTTTGTGCTGTACCTGTCCATGAGTAGTAATACACACCATTGTCGACTTTGGCACCCGACTGATTACAGTTCGCCGCTAGTGCTGCGGTTGGAAATTTTGCATTAAATTCAGCCGAACCTTTTTCACTGATTGCGGTAAGTGATGCATCAACACTGTTGGGTAGACTCGAGTTGCCTTCAGCCCAAGTAATAATCGGTGCTAAGAGTTGATCACCAAGTACCCCAAAGACTGAATTAATGGTTTTATTCGCTTGGATTTTATCTGCGACTAGAGAGCCACGATAAGTGCCTGCAACCCCAGTCACCGAAGCCACATATTCAGGTTTGATCGCTGCAATGTAGCGAGTTGTCGGTCCACCATGTGAATGACCAATGAGGTTCACTTTGGGTTGGCCGGTCAGAGCAAGAACTTCTTCGACTTGAGAGAGCAATTGCTCACCACGGACTTCTGTCGACTCTAGCGGAGAAACTTGGGCAGCAAAGGTATTGGCCCCATTACGAGCTAAATCTGGCAAAATTTGATAAAAATAATCCATGCCAAAGCTGTCAAAACCAATGCGAGTAAACCCGAACATACCATGGGTAAACACAATCGGATATTTGGTCTTGGCATAGTTTGCCGAGCTGTTGGCGGTGACATGTTGGAGTCCTGCCGCCGCTTGGGATTGTGTGCTGGCGATCACTGCTGATGCAGCGATGATTGCGCATAAAAGAGCTTGTGGTTTTTTCATCATTTCATCCTGAAATTGAGGTTGTTTTTAAATTGTTGTTTGCTGTTATTCTGCGAAAGGTAATTTTCCACCTTGATCATGTACAGATTCAAAGGTACTGACGCGGAGCTGATCTTCCTTCGATTTAAAATGTTGATTACGGAGTTGCTGCACCGCTTGTTGTTTAGCACTGTCACTCATATTGCTTTTCACAATGCTGTCACGCTCTGTGAGGTATTGATTTACGCTAGATTTCCAAGAGCTGCGCTGGCTGTCTAGATTTTCAAGGCGCTGAGTAGCTTCTGGACCCACTAAATTTAACCGCATTTGATGGATTTCTTCGCTTGAACCACCACGGGCTTTAATGTCTGCTGTGAGCTTACGTAAATCTTCAAGTTTATTGATTTGTTCCAGATTTTCTTTCCAATCTTCTGGGAGTTCATCAAACAGGGCTTTTAGTTTTTTGGCTTTTTCTGATTCAGACAGTTTTTTGTCATTTACTACTTCCATGCGATTTAGCGTGTATTCGTGATAAGTATTTTCCTTGCCAAATAAACCTTCAATTTCATAATCAGAAAAGAACTGTTTTCTTAAATTCTGGGTGCTGCTGTAGATCGAGCGATAATATTGTGGTGATTCTTTGTCGTCGCTTGGTGGCTGTAAATTACCTAACTGTTCACGATATTTCATATAACGATCCCACAAATCATAAATTTGGGACAGCGCCGGCTCTTTATGACCTTGTGCAATGTAGGCTTTAAAGTCCTTTTTGATTTGATCAATCGATTTTTCACCATATTGAGTGATGAAATATTCAAAACAATTCCGTGTTTGTTCGTTCACGATCAGACGGTTTGAACCATCCATACTGATTTGACAGTTAACTTCCGTGTCTTGTTGACTTGGACTGAGCAGTGAAGAACCGCTTGTGGCTTGAGCCGTAGCGCTTTCGCCCTGAGCTAAAGGCGTATTTTGTTGTTGAATCGATTGATCTGAAGGATCATTTTGTGATGCTTTTGGCGCCAGCCAAAATATAAATACAGCAACTGCGATAACGACCAAGGCAATGATGAGCCAAAGTTTATTTTTTTGCATATCCCAATGCACCTTTATTCCGTTTTTAATTGTTTTAGAGTTCTAAATGCGAACTCAATATGACATAAAATGCAGATAAAAACATAGAAGAGTTGTAAACGTTAGATGTGGGTTGTTACCATTGCGCTGTTCCTGTATTAGCCAAATTTTGACATGAAAAAAGCCTCTCCTAAGATCCAACGTCGTCCTGTACATGGTGTATTTCTTTTGAATAAGCCATTAGGTATTAGCTCGAATGCAGCCTTACAGAAGGTGCGTTGGTTGTTTCGTGCACAAAAAGCAGGGCATACTGGTGCGCTTGATCCGCTGGCTTCAGGTTTATTGCCGATTTGTTTGGGTGAAGCGACCAAGTTTTCACATTTCTTGCTCGACTCGACCAAGCGTTATCAAACCACGGTCTTTTTAGGACACAGCACCACGACGGGTGATGTGGAGGGTGAGGTACTGATGGAACAAGCCGTACCTGTTTTGACGGAAGCCACGATTCAGCAGGTACTGGCACAGTTCGTGGGAGATATCCAACAAATTCCACCGATGTATTCTGCGCTGAAAAAAGAAGGTCGCCCGCTGTACGAGTTGGCGCGTAAAGGCATAGAAATTGAGCGTGAAGCACGTCCAATTTCGATTTATGCCATCGAGTTATTATCATTTACTGAGAATAGTCTTACACTCGACATCACCTGTTCCAAAGGCACGTATATTCGTGTATTAGGCGAAGATATTGCTAAAGCATTGGGTACTTACGGACATTTAACCTATCTACACCGTATTCAAACAGGTCATTTTGATCTTAACCCAAGCTTTACCATTGAATATTTAGAGAGTCTGACCGAAGCTGAGCGTGAAGCATTATTGCTGCCGGTGTATTCACCTGTCGATCATTTCTGCAAAGTGCAAGCGCCGGAAGGTCGAGCTGAATATTTTAGTCGTGGAATGCAAAGTAATATTGAGCATGCTGCGGAAGCGCAGGTTTTGGTATTTGATGGGGAACGTTGCTTAGGTCTAGCGGAAATTACCGATCGTAAGCGCTTAGTACCAAAACGTGTATTAAATCTTGAATAGTCATCAACAGCCACTGAAGCCAAATTATGGAAATTGAAATTATTTTAAGCCTCTTATTTTTTGCATTTTTTGCCGGTGCAATTGATGCAGCAGTGGGGGGCGGAGGATTAATTCAAATTCCAGCCATTATGAATGCCATGCCGCACTTATCTCCGGCGACGGTGTTTGGCACCAATAAGTTGTCTTCGATTTTTGGTACAGCGTCAGCTTCCTATTCTTTTTTACGCCAAGTCAAACTCCGTTGGAAATTACTTGCGGTCATTGCAAGCTGTGCATTTGTTGCCTCCTTTGTGGGAGCAGCCTGTGTATCAATGATTCCAAAAGAAGTCTTACGTCCTTTCGTTTTGGTCATGTTGATCGTGATTGCAATTTATACCTTTGCCAAAAAACAATTTGGTCAGGTGCATGTACGCCAAGAACTGACTCCTAAAATCCTCGGTTTTGCCGCTATTGGTAGTCTGGTGATTGGCTTTTATGATGGCATCTTTGGACCTGGCACTGGCAGTTTCTTTATTTTCTTTTTTATTCGTTATCTACAAGCAGACTTTTTACATGCCTCTGCTTTGTCAAAAGTCGCCAACTTAACCACCAACCTTGCAGCACTGAGTTTTTTTGCGCCCACTGGCCATGTGTTATTTGCGATAGGCTTAATGATGGCTGTAGCAAATATTTTAGGCTCGATCGTTGGTGTACGTGCGGCAATTAAATACGGTAGTGGCTTTATTCGAATTCTATTTTTGATTTTGGTGAGTATTTTGATTGTACGGTTGGGTTATCAAACCTTTACGGGACAAGCTTAAAACAAAACTTAACAGAGCTGCGCTGTATTCTGATGCGGATATGTTTAGTATAAAAATGAAGCACTTTATTTTGCTGAATTAAAAAAAATACTCAGCTATCGCTAAGCATCAGAGGACATCATCAGAATGAATATTTTTGAAGCTTTACGCCAAAGTCATGAAAAGCAACGTGAACTTGCTGAAAAACTCATTCAAACATCAGGGGATACACCTGAGCGTCGAGATTTATTTGAGCTGCTCAAAAATGAGTTATTCGCGCATGCTGTCGGGGAAGACCGATATTTTTATATTCCTTTAATGATGACCGATTCGGGGCTGAATATTACCCGTCATGCCTTGGCTGAACATCATGAAATGGACGAACTTTTAGAGCAGTTGACTGAGACTGAATTTAGCAATCCGGGCTGGCTGGCCATTGCCAAAAAACTTTCAGAAACTGTGCATCATCATTTACAGGAAGAGGAACACGGTTTCTTTCAACAAGCCGGTAAAATATTGGATGATAAGCAAAAAGAAGCTTTGGCTAAACAATACTTAGCCGAGTATAAAAAATATAAAAAAGCAGATAAAGACAGCCTGACTGGTTAAGTCCTTTATAGAAGCTAGACTTTTTCGAACCTTGTATTTAAAAGCCTTGTATTTAAAAGCTTAGATGTAGGAGTTCTTAGACAAGGTGTTGAAAAATGGCGGCAATCCCGCCATTTTTATTTAACTATTTTGCCTTTAAAAATTTAGTTGGCTGTTTCCGATTTAGAGGAACGCATCGTCACCCCGACTGAGGCGAGCATAATGCACAGCAGTGCGATCCATTGCCACATGCCGATACGTTCTCCCAATAAAACCATACCCGTAATAGCTGCCAAAGCAGGTGAGATACTCGACAATGTGCCATAACTCAGCTTACTTAGAATCTTTAAGGCTTTGAGGTCTAGGGCATAGGGAATCGCTGTGGCTAAAATGGCAATCAACAGTGCTTTAGGCCAATATTGTGTATCCAATAAAGCTGATGCGTTGTTATAGAGGCCGATGGGTAATAAGGTCAATGCCGATAAACTAATGGCGATGGTCAGTGCATGCATACCAATATTTTGGTGTACCACTTTTTGTCCAAAGTAAATATAGAATGCCCAACATAGCCCCGCAGTTAAGGCACACGCCGCACCAATCAGTGAGAAATTACCACTCTGGGCTTGTCCCCAAGGCACCATCAACGCAATCCCTAAGATCGCCAAAAACACCCAAATATAGTCACTACGATTTTTTATCGACAGCAGTGCCAAACCTAGCGGCCCAATAAACTCGAGTCCTACGGCAATGCCTTGAGGGAGTTTGCCCAGTGACATATAGAACAAGACATTCATGAGGCACAGTGCTGCGCTATAGCAGAGCAGATCACGCCATTTTAAAAACGACAGTCGTTTTAAAATGTGCCATGAACGAAACATTAAACAAATAATAATTGAAGCAAAACAGAGTCGTAAAATGGTCACACTGAGTGGATCAAGCACCAAAAATAATTGTTTGGCGAATGATGCACTGATCTGATAGGAAATCATGGAAAGTACCATGAAAACGACTGCTAATAATTGTGAGTTTGGCATGCGGCACACAGTTGTTGGGCGGTGTTGAGCCCTATTTTTGAGTCAGTACAGTATAGCGGTTAATGCTAACAATTGAGTGAATTTTAACATTTGACCAAATCATGATGGATTTTGAATTTAAATGACTTTGGCTTTTTGCGTGGTATAGGTACACCCAATCGATGCACAGATGATGACAGCAAGGGCTAACCACTGAGTCCACAGCAATTGTTCATTTAAGAAAACAAAACCAGAGAGTGCTGCAATCGCAGGTTCTAGGCTCATGAGCGTTCCGAAACTGAGCGCCGTTAAATTGCGGAGCGCAATCATTTCTAGAGTAAAAGGTAAAGCACTGGCTAGGGTCGCAAGTGCAATAAAATACAGTAGACTACTTGGCTCAAACGCCTGTGCCGGCATACCTGCAAAGAGTGCGATGGGCATCAAAACACACATGCCGACGAACATGCCTAAGCAAACTGTATGATTGCCTGAGACCCCTGACGGTTTTTGACCAGCCACGATATAGAGTGCCCAACACGCACCTGCCCCGAGGGCAAGTAAGATCCCAATTGGGTCAAGCCGTTGTGCAGCTTGGTCAAAAGGAAAAAGTAGGATAAGGCCTAAAATAGCCAGTCCGACCCAAATAAAATCAAATTTTCGGCGTGCAGCAAATAGTGCGACACTGAGCGGACCTATAAATTCAAAAGACACGGCAATGCCGAGAGGTAGGCGATCAATGGACAAGTAAAACAGCATATTCATGCCTGCAAGCGCACAGCCATAGCTGATAATTGCAGACCATTTGACTTGTTTAAAATTGATTTGCCAAATTTTAAAGATAATCGCCAAGATTAATGCACCAAGCAGTAAACGCATCGCGGATACGGTCAGGATGGGAAACTGACCAAACAGGTACTTAGCGAACGAACCACTGCTTTGCATACTGATCATTGCAATAAGCAAGATCAGCGGTGCTTGGACAGCCGGTGCAACTTTAAAATTTGGCATAGACTAAATTTGTTTCGATGACTCGAAGAGCGGGAGATTGGCAAAAGCCAGATTTTAAAAGTCTACTACAATAAAAAAACCACAGCCCGAAGGCTGTGGCTTCAGTGTCTAATTAAATTAGAACAATACGCGAACGCGGATGGTACCTTCAACTTCGTGAAGAGTATCCAAAGCTTCTTTAGATGCAGTTGCATCAACGTCCATCACAAGATAACCCACATCACCTTTAGTCATTAAAGACTGACCAGAGATGTTGATACCGTGTTCAGCAAACAAGTTGTTGATTTTTGAAAGCACGCCTGGCACGTTTTTGTGGATATGAAGTAAACGGTGTTTGCCTTCAGTCAACGGTAACGCGATTTCTGGGAAGTTCACTGCAGATAAAGTCATACCTTTATCAGAGTAAGCAACGAATTTTTCAGCCACTTCTAGACCGATGTTCGCTTGCGCTTCCATTGTTGAACCACCCACGTGAGGAGTCAAAATCACGTTGTCTAAGCCACGAAGTGGAGAAACGAATTCTTCACCGTTTGCTTTAGGTTCTTTAGGGAATACGTCTACAGCCGCACCAGCAATATGACCAGATTTGATAGCATCAGCAAGATCTTCAATGATGACACATGTACCACGTGCAGCATTGAGGAAGATTGCGCCTTCTTTCATTTGAGCAAATTGGTCTTTGCCGAAGAAGTTGCGAGTTGATGGAACGTCAGGAACGTGTAAAGAAACCACGTCTGCATTGGCAAGAAGTTCACCCATAGAACCGACTTGACGTGCATTACCCATCGGAAGCTTAGTCACGGCATCGTAATAAATTACGTGCATACCTAAACTTTCAGCAAGTACAGAAAGTTGCGAGCCAATCGAACCGTAACCAACAATACCTAAAGTTTTACCACGAGTTTCAAATGAACCGACTGCAGACTTGTTCCAACCACCACGGTGAGTTGAAGCAGATTTTGCAGGAACACCACGAAGTAATAAAATCGCTTCAGCAAGTACTAGTTCAGCAACTGAACGCGTATTTGAGTATGGTGCGTTAAATACTGGAATACCGCGAATCATTGCAGCATTTAAGTTCACTTGGTTTGTACCGATACAGAAACAACCCACAGCAATCAGTTTGTTCGCCGCTTCAAAAACTTCTTCAGTTAATTGAGTACGTGAACGAATACCAATGAAGTGAGCATCTTTAACCGCTTCTTTCAACGCTTCACCCTCAAGCGCAGTTTTACGGTAGTCAATGTTGGTGTATCCAGCAGCATTTAGAGTGTCGATTGCGTTTTGGTGAACGCCTTCTAACAACAAGAAACGAATTTTATCTTTAGGTAAAGAAAGATGTTGGCTCATTACGGCTCCGCTACAAAGGCCAAATTTAGTGCGCATATAATAGCATAGGAAGTCGCCTGATATACATTTCCTTTATGACCGACGTCATGGCTATTTTGGCGAATGATGAGTCAATATTTTTTAGATTTGGTCTAATTAACTTGGTCATATTCCTCGTGACATTTTGAAATCACGTTTTTCTTTGGGTTTTGTCAAAAAAAGCCCAGTTATAGCTTATAATGGTGCCGCTCAAAATCATCATGACCAATTCCCTGACATTTTGATGCGCTCTGTTTCAGGCTTTTTCCCTTGAAATATGCGTTACCGCAGTTTTGACTGAATGAAGTCTGGACCTTTAAAAAACTTGTTTACTTCTTGCAAGGTCTGAAAACGATGAATGCTCCAGTCGCTTTAACCCCAGAGTTATTGACCCAATTGACCGCTATTGTTGGCGAAAGCCGTATTAAAACAGATGCGGATAGTCTCCAAAATTGGGGTCGTGACCATACTAAGCACTTCGATCCAAACCCGTCGGTCGTCGTTTTCCCTTCAAGCACAGAACAAGTTCAACAAATTGTAAAACTTGCGAACCAATTTAATGTAGCGATCACACCAAGTGGCGGTCGTACAGGTTTGTCTGCGGGTGCTGTGGCTGCTAACGGTGAAATCGTGGTAAGCATGGACAAGATGAACCAAATCTTGGAATTCTTTCCAGCTGACCGTATGGTTCGCGTACAAGCAGGTGTAGTGACTGAACAACTTCAGAACTATGCTGAAGAACAAGGCATGTACTATCCAGTTGATTTTGCATCTTCAGGTTCATCTCAAATTGGCGGCAACATTGGTACCAATGCGGGTGGTATTAAAGTGATTAAATACGGCATGACTCGTAACTGGGTGTTGGGCATGACTGTGGTTACTGGTAAAGGTGACATCCTGCGCTTGAACAAAGGCATGATCAAAAATGCGACTGGTTATGCACTTCAACACTTATTTATTGGTGGTGAAGGTACGCTAGGTTTAGTGACTGAAGCTGAAATCAAACTTGAACGTCAACCCCATGACTTACAAGTGTTGGTTCTCGGTGTGCCTGATTTTGATGCGATTATGCCTGTTCTACATGCCTTCCAAAAGAAAATCGACCTGACTGCATTTGAGTTCTTTGGTGAGCTTGCAATGCAAAAAGTATTGGACAATGGTCATGTACAACGTCCATTTGAAACACCATGTCCGTTCTATGTTTTACTTGAGTTTGAAGCACCATTTGAACCGATCATGGATGCGGCAATGGAAATCTTTGAACATTGCATGGAACAAGGCTGGGTACTGGATGGCGTGATGAGCCAAAGCTTAGACCAAGTACATAGCTTATGGCGTTTACGTGAAGACATTTCAGAGTCAATCGCACCGTTCACTCCATACAAAAATGACATCTCAGTTCTGATTACACATGTGCCTGCATTTATTAAAGAAATTGATGCAATTGTGGAAGCGAATTACCCAGACTTTGAAATTTGCTGGTTCGGTCATATTGGTGACGGTAACTTGCACTTAAATATTTTGAAACCTGCGGATTTAAGTAAAGATGAATTCTTTGCAAAATGCCAAGTGGTAAACAAATACGTATTTGAAACTGTGAAAAAATATGACGGTTCAATTTCAGCAGAACATGGCGTGGGTATGACTAAAAAGCCTTACCTCGATTACACACGTTCAGCAGAAGAAATCGAATATATGAAAGCATTGAAAAAAGTATTCGATCCAAATGCAATTATGAACCCAGGTAAATTGTTCGATCTTTAATTTTTTAAAGACGTACTAGAACGCATCTTCGGGTGCGTTTTTTTATGGCTATAGCACGCCTTTTTAGCCGCACATGGATGAGAAACAGCACGTTGATTTTGTGGAGTGAGGAACTTCTTTTACATTGCTTAAATAGTGTTTTGGACAAATGTTCGGCATGATAGGACTGAATAATAAATTTGAGTTGCTTCTATGTATCGTTTAATTGCTGTGTCTGCATTGTGTGTGGGGATGTTGGCGGGTTGTGCGACAACGCAGAAAATTGTGTCTAAAGTCGGTTCTTCTGCTACACCACTCGATCAGGTGTTAAAAGAACGTCCTGATTTGCGTAAAGAGCTGTCGACTGTGGAAATTCGTCAGTACTTTAACCGTGTTGAGTCGCCAAATGCGGGGCAGGTAAAAGTGACGGAAACGGGTTTGATGGATGATTCAGTGAAATCGGTTCGTACTATTTATAGTTTTAGATTGGTGGATGGTGACTGGCAGCGTGTAAATACGCAAAAGGAATATCAGTGCCAACGTGGTAAAAATACCAAGACTTTCCAAGCGGCGAAGTGTCCTTAAATTATAAAAAGTTAAGGTCTAAATTTCTTATTAAATATTCAGCATGACGGGGTCCTTTCATTTTAAATTCGATGATTGGAGCTCGTATCTACTTTTGTTTCGGCAAAAGTAGCAAAACTATCTTTCATCCGCAAAACTCGTCAAATACCATCTTCAATTGTGTAGGTCGCAGAAACTTTACATATTGAATGTGTCCTGACTCGGACAGTTGCGGATGAGTTTCCGCGTATCTTAATTTTCATCCTAAACATAGAATATTCAATCCTAAAAATATTCTCGTGAGTTCGTATAGTTTTTAATAATATTGAATCGAATTCAAATCATGATCAGATTTCAAATTTATGATGAAAACCCTCGCTTTTATTCACGTCAATGACTCAGGCTCACCTGTCGGTGACTTTGCTCCAGTGACTTCAGTTTTTTCCCATTATGAGTTGGGCAATACCGTTTCGCCTTTTTTATTGCTCGACCATTTAGGGCCTGGGGTGCTGAAACCAACCAAACTGAAAAAAGGCGTGCTGGAACATCCACATCGAGGGTTTGAAACCGTCACATTAGTGTTTAAAGGCGAACTCGAACATCATGATACGGCAGGTGGCGGTGGCGTCATTGGTGAGGGCGATGTGCAGTGGATGACTGCTGCTTCAGGCATACAACACGAAGAAGTCTTTAGCCAAGCCTTTGCACAGCAGGGCGGAGCATTTGAAATATTGCAATTGTGGGTCAATTTACCTGCTAAAGATAAAATGAATCCTGCGCGCTATCAGAGCTTAGCCAAAGCCAGTATTCCAAAGATCAATTTAGCCCAAGATGCAGGTTATGTAAGGATTATTGCAGGGCATTATTTAACAGCCGACGGCCCCGCAGAAACACATACACCTATACAAGTATTTGATGTCTTTGTCAGAGCAAATCAAAGCATCACCCTGCCTGCACAAGAAGGGGATACCACACTTGTGTATTTACGTTCGGGCAAGCTGAAATTTACTGAAACAGATGAACAGTTAAATGCACAGCATATGGCAGTCATGTCGAGCCGAGGTGAAAATGTCGAATTGACGGCAGTTGAAGATAGCCACATGTTGTATTTATCGGCGCAGCCTTTAAATGAACCCATCTATGGGCGAGGTTATTTTGTGATGAATCATTTTGCAGAATTCATGCAAGCCTATGAAGACCTAAAACAAGGTCGCTTTATCCAAAAAGCAGACAATGAAAAACCATAAAAGCGGTAGTTTAAAAAGACCAATACAACGCCAGCAAACACTGTTAAAATAGTCGGACTCAAACCGACAGATCGGTTCGTTGAAGTTCATTTTATCTCTATCTAGCGTCTTGTGAATACGACGCACATATGGCGGATAAGCCGCAAATTCATTTTTAAAATTAATATTACAGTGCTCGTCATTGGGCTGAAGTGTCTCTCCCTATTTGTCATTTCAAGCTCGACAGCACATATTTGATATGTAGATAACAATGCAAAACGTACAAACCACAAAATTAAGTCGTGCCACCTTAATGTTTCCCTTGGCACTGGTTTTATTTGAATTTTCTGTCTATATCGGAAACGACTTAGTCCAACCCGCCATGCTTGCGATTACCCAAGAGTTTGGTGTGAGTAGTGCATGGGCACCCTCGTCGATGTCATTTTACTTATTGGGTGGTGCCTGTGTCGCTGCAATCTTAGGACCTTTGTCAGATCGATTAGGCCGTAAAAAAGTCTTGTTGGGTGGTGTGGCATTCTTTAGCTTATGCTGTTTAGCGATATTGCTCACGCATAATATCGAAAGCTTTTTAACTTTGCGTTTTTTACAAGGTTTTGGTTTATCGGTCATTTCAGCTGTGGGCTATGCTGCTGTTCAGGAAACTTTTGAAGAGCGAGATGCCATCAAAGTCATGGCGATCATGGCCAATATTTCACTACTGGCGCCACTGATCGGTCCTGTCCTCGGTGCCTTTATGATTGATCACGTGTCATGGCATTGGGGCTTTATTGGAATCGCATTTCTATCTTTTCTGAGTTGGTTTGGTTTAAAAGCCAAGATGCCGACACAGCACATCAGCATCCCCAAGCAACCGGTGGGCTATATCATTGATGACTTTAAACAGGTGTTAAAAAACAAACGCTTTTTGGCGTTGACACTGGGCCTACCGATGGTGGCAATGCCACTGATGCTGTGGATTGCGCTATCTCCAGTCATATTGGTGGAGAAGCTAGGACTGAGTAGTATGCAATACGGCATGGCACAGTTTCCTGTTTTAGGCGGGCTGATCCTTGGTAATATTGTCCTGATTAAAATCATCGACAAACTGCCTCTAGGTCAGTCTGTGATGATCGGGCTACCATTGATGTTACTCGGGACGAGCCTTGTGGTGATTGGGACGATGACTGAAAGTTATTTTCTGACCTTTCTCATTCTCGGCATGAGTTTGGTCAGTTTTGGTGAAGGGATTAGCTTTTCTGTGCTCTATCGTTTTGCCTTAATGTCGTCTGAAATGTCGAAGGGCACAGTGGCTGCGGCAGTGTCTGTGATCATGATGCTGACGTTCTTTGCCGTGATCGAAATCGTGCGCGTGCTATATGAAAACTTTGGCCTTTGGGCCTATAGTTTGGCAGGCTTTACCCTCATTATCTTGTGGTTCAGCCTACCACGCTTGGTGGTGCGAGATATTATACGACAACGTCAATTGTCGGGTGAATTTTAAATTCGAGTTCATGCCATTATAGAAAAAGCCCAATGCTGTGTAGAACAACATTGGGCTTTTTTATTTGTTGTATCCCGTCTTAATTTGATGTTGCAGGTTGTTCTGCATTTTTTAATTTGCGATCGAAAATGAACGGGCCAAAAGGCAAAATCGATGCAATCAGGCCCATTAGAAATACGCTAAGCGACCATTTTTGCTTTTCACAGACCACAAATAGCACCACCAAGAAGGCAATAAACAAGACGCCATGTCCCATACCGACGTATTTGACCAATATTGGATTATCCATTAGGTACTTCATTGGCATAGCAATGAACAACAATAATAAAAAGGAGATGCCTTCGAGTAGGCCTACAAAGCGTAAGGTCTTGATATTCATGCGAAGTCTAAATTCAAAGTGATTTCAGTCTTGAGTGTACCTGAAAGCACAGCAGGAACGAAGCGTTCCTGTTGAAATAATTGATCCGCATATTGAATCTAAGTAAATGTTTTTAAAGTTAATTCTGAGTCATCTGCTCGGATTAATTTTCTAGATCCGCTAAGGCATCCTCAATTGAACCCTGATCAAATTCATAGTTACAGCCGAGTAAAATCATCGGGCTTTTTCCGGTCATTTCAGACAGGCTTAGTTTGTGATTGATGGCATGCAGATCATCCGTTTCAGCTTCCGTGCGTAGGATTTTTTCACCACGGAAAAACGGCATATTGGCAAACATTGGATGCTGCTCAATGCCATACTTTTGGGCAAGTTTTTTCACATCGGCTTGGCGATAGATTGCGAATACTGCATTGGAAGACAGGCCAATTTCTTGGGTCGGCATGCCAAAAAACTCTACAGCCTGCTTATTTTTATAGATATAAATAAACGGTTGATGTGGGTCATCATGGCGTTTCCAACCCAATTGCCCTAGAACCTTTTCATAGTCGAGTAAAGTGTCATGGTAGGTGTCGTAATCGGCCTGACATTCCAGAATACGCTTTAAATTTTGTGCTGTCGGTGCTGCAAAAACAGAAGACGCAGCTAAACATGAGGTCGCCACAATCGTGGGTAATATGAGGCGTTTAAGACCTAAACTAAGCATTTTCATTATGAGTCTCAAATGATTTTATTTAATTTCCGCCTGAATTAGTTGTGTTCGAAGCTGAATCAGTTCGGCTAATGTTTCTAATAATAAACTGATCTGCTTGAGCACCAGTTGTAGGTGTTTAGAGCGCATTTCTTCAGTGCTGAGTGTTTGAATTTCGAAAAGTTTTTGCTGAATTTTCTCAGGGTTGAGCGGTTTTTGTTGAATTAAGACGTCGTCCAACGTGCTTTGACACCATTGCAGTAGTTCAAGGACTTGTTGGTCTTGTACTTGTTCACGGTGGCTCCCCAATGCAGAAATATAACTGAGCTGGCTATGGCTATAGACCAAATAGCGAAAAGCATGTTGAATCAAAGTTTGGTCGGGTTCAGGCTCGGTACTTAAACTTGAAATCATGCTCGACAATTCAGTTTGAGCATTATGGGCTGAACGACGGGCACGCCGATAATCAATGCTATTGGTTTTACCATGGAGGTATTGCTCAACCACGGCATCAAAATAATGCAGGGTCGCAGCAGAGCTTTTTTGAATGGTCTTGGAAATATTGCGAAAGTCCCAATCTGGCCAGATCACATTCACCGCAAACCACGCAATAAAACAGCCGAGTAGGGTATCAACGATACGCGGTAAAATGACCGCATAACCTGCGCCTTTTAAATTAAAAATCAGCAAGACCATTAAGGTTGCCATGAGGGTCGCCATGGCATATTTTTTGGCACTCAGATAGAAAAAGCATACGCCAAAAATAATCGTCAGCAGCAATTGACCTTCGACACTCGGCACAAAATACAAAATAGGAATGCCAAGTAAGACCCCTAATATGGTTCCCAAAGTCCGCATCTTTAAACGACTTTTGGTCGCAAAATAACGCATCTGACAGACAAATAAACTGGTCAATAATATCCAATAGCCATTTTTGGCAAAGGGCAGTAGCGAAATGGCATAGCCCATGGCAAAGACAAAAGCGATGCGAACGGCATGGCGAAACAATGCAGACTCGGGACTCAAATGCTGTTTCAGTTTGAGCCATAAATCATGCCAGCCGTGAATATCGTCATCGAGTAAATTGAGGTTATCAATATGCTGCTGATAAGCCTGTTGCTGTGAATGATCTAAATCTTGAACATGCGAAAAACGTTCTTGTACACTGTCCAAATTACTCAAGATCAGCTGTAGGTTCTTCACTTCTATATTTTGCGGATTATTGGTCATCCACTCCTGCAAAGAGGCATGCAAATGTTCCAGTGCTTGTGCGGTAATGGGATCAGGCTGATAGGGCTGTCGATGTAAAATACAGTAGGCCAACTGTTGGCAAGCCTGCGCCTGTAATCGAATATTTTTTTGAAAACGGAAAATTAAATCGGTACGGCTAAAATTTTGATGAATTTGTTCATAGTGTAAATAATTCGCACTGGCCTGTTCGTGAATATCTTGTGCCAAGAAATATAAATTCAGCCAGTAGATGGTGTTTTTATTTGCTCTTGAGGCTTTTAAACGGGTGAGTAAAGAAGCTTTGGTCGTGTTTAAACTCGGGATGACATCACTGTTTTTGAGTGATAATTCATACAGTAAGTGTTCCACATTGTTGACATTATCTGGGTCAAATAAGCGTGCTTTTGCATTCAGTACTTCGGCGATTTGTAAAAAACAACGCGAGAGATTGTCCTGTACGGGTAGGGTGGGTTTAATCAGGTAAAAAAGAATCGAGGTCAAGCCATACCATATTGCCCCTAGAACAAAGCAACTGGGTTGAAAATACCAGGTGTCATATTCGCCCAAGCCGAACATGGTGTAGATCGATAGTAAAATCGTGCCAAAAGATATCGTGGCATAGCGTTGCCCCAAAGCTCCTAATAAAATAAATCCTGCACTGGACAGTGAAAGATATAAGATAAACAGCAGCTTATAGGGATAGAGAAAATCTAAAATACTACTGACACTAAAGAAGAGTACGCAGACATAGAGCAAATTACGCAGTCGGATGCTGAGTCGGTCATCAAAGTCCGTGAGCGCGGTAGCAATCGCACCTAAGGTGACGGGCACAATAAAACTATGAAAACCGAGAAAATATAATCCGAGCGTGGTGCCACTCAAAACAATACAAATTTGCAGGCAATACATAATGATTGCACTGGATTGAAACTGTTGAAACCAGGAAAGTCGCGTGTTCACAGAGTTTTGTAGTATTCGAATGATTTTGTAAATTAGACTGAGCTTTTTTCTGTGAACTGTCAATTTTTATCAAATGGAGCGTAAAACTCTGTCCTTCAGGTCAGAGATATAAGCGACACGACATGAAGTGTCGTTTGATTTAACTAAGGACTATTTTCCTTGAGTTTTGATTGTTAATATAAGCACATGAAAACCCTTAAATTACGTATAAAAGACAAACATTGCAAGGTGTTAGACCAACTAGCATCAGAAGTGAACTTCGTCTGGAATTATGTCAATGATTTAGGGTTTAGGCATTTGAAGCGGAAAGG